>JBFWPS010000014.1:0-17242 GCA_050249855.1 Gammaproteobacteria bacterium | reverse complement strand
CTTGAGCCGTAACTTTAAATTCAGGGGCTTCAAAACCACTGCCTGAAAAATATTTGTAAGCATCTAAAGCATGTAAGAGTGTATTTCTATTTTTTTCATTATCTAAGGTAATAATGACTGTTTCATTTTCAACGTCGAATGCAAGTTGTTGCACTTTATAGGGTACTTTTTGCGGTTGTGACTTAAAATGTCCTGTGCGTTTTTTCCCATAGTGTCCTAAGACGCGCTGTTCAACTTCCTTCACGATGATCATGGCTCGTTCCTTAAATTAGTATGCAGCATTTGGATGAATTATCAGGTGGCACCAGTGCCAAAGTATCATAAGGGTCTGTTTGACCTGAATCATTATAACTGATGGCATGCGATTCGGGAAGATAATGGCCTTGTGGACTACTATCATTGCGATAAGCAATAAATCGACTACCAGGTATTCGTCTATCGGTATCACAAAAGCCCGCTGGGTCTGGTTTTATCTTGGCTTCTGTGAGTTGTTCCTCGATGGCTTGTAAAATTGGCTGCCATTCATCGGAAGATTTATGGTCTTTACAAGCATAAATAGTTATTTGTTTACTTGCTCCGACATTTGCGCTAGGACTGGCTATAATTTTCCATTCAGGACAATGATGCGTTCTTAATACTTCATTGACAATATCCCAGCCTTTAGCCAGGTTAGTACCATCGTTAGCTTGGTCTTGATTGAGAGAAACATGAAATTTCCATCCAACTTTTTGTCTTATGTTAGGGAAATTGCTGGTATCACGCGCATACATGGTCATGAATCCTGATGGACCACTTGAATAACTGTATCCGGCTTCTTCAGAAGAATGAGTCCTGCGTAAGCACATTTCGTTATAAGTAAATTCTGGGTACATGGTATAGCCTTTTAAATCAAACGCCTCTATTAATTCTAATTCTGGTTTCTTAAGAAAATCTGACGTTTTCATGGATTTGAAGTTGACTTTGTGACTGTGAATGCAATATCACCTTGTAATCGCCATTGTTCACGAATCTTTTCAGCTTGGTTACTTTGGAGTTTGTCTTGAGCTTCTAGTAATAGGCCTAATAACACCGCGTTGGATTCTTCCGAAAGACCTGCTTTGATGATGAGTCCTCCTAATTGGATTTTACGACGCGTGTCTTGTTTTCGTGCGAGTGTTTTCATCCGTTGTACCTGCCTTTGATAGTGATAATAGACTTTATTCATTGGTTTCAATGGCGTTAGAGATAGACTTGGATGTTTGAAATCGTTTACCTTGCTCCTCCCATTGTTTGATTTGTTCGGGATTGGTTTGAAGGGCGACTTGTGCAGCTTTAAAAAGGCCCGTGAGGAGCGCTTGTGAAGCATCTAGTAAATCAAAGTTTTTTAGTAAGCCACCGACTTCTTTGAGTCGTTTAGCTTCCAGTTTTTCAATTTGGTTGGCGAGTTGTTGCGTTTTAGCTTGGAGACCTGCTAATTTTTGTGCGTAATCGTTCATGTTATTTCCTTTTTTTAGATAAAGAGGGGCCGTGTATTTAAAATGCTTTAAAAATACAAAGGCTGAATTGATTTAAAAGATTAAATGAAAGATGAAAACAATCATTATTTTTAAATCAAGATTTAGTATTTTAGAAATATCATTGCGGAAAGGAAAAACAATCCATGATATTGGTAAACGACCTTGTCGTTTCATTCGTTTGTCTGTAAACTTCAAAAAGCCGCTCATCTCTTTTTTCTCATTCACAGTCAAACCACTTTATCAAAATAAAATGTTTTCCGCAAGTCATGACACATGCGCACTTACAGGTCGCGAGTGCGACCCAGCGGATTAGGAGTAATCGACTACGATGGCGATTTATCATTTGAATGTGAAACTCATCCAACGTGCTAAAGGTCACAGTGTGGTGGCAGCGGCTGCTTATCGTCGTGCGGCCAAATTTTTAGATGAGCGGGAAGGGCGCACGTGGGATTATCGAAACAAACCGGATGTCATTCACAGTGAATGGTCACTGCCTTCCAATGCCCCTGACTGGTTAAAACGATTGGTGGTTTATTATGAAAACGAACCGCATCGATTATCAGAACATCTCTGGAATGTTATTGAAAACGTGTCGATTCGACAAGATGCACGACTCGCACGTGAAATCGATTTTGCGTTACCCAAAGAATTAACGAAAGCGCAAAACATTGCTTTGGCACGTGAATACATTCAAGACCAATTGGTGTCAAAAGGGATGCTCGCCGATTGGAGTGTACACTGGGATGCAAGTAATCCCCATGTGCATGTGTTGTTAACGACGCGTCAATTAACTGAAACAGGTTTTGGGGCCGTGGTTTCTCAATGGAACCAAAAAGACTTATTGCAATCGTGGCGTGCTAAGTGGGCGCAATATGCGAATTTTCATTTGCAATTGCATCAACATGCGGCTCGCATTGACCATCGTTCGTATCAAGACCAGGGTATTGATTTAGTACCCACGATCCATTTAGGCACAGGGGCGCGTGCACAACATGCGCGAGGGCAGGTGATAGAACGCGTGCAAGCATTTGAAGCGATTGGGCAAGCGAATTTAAAAAAGCTGGCAACATCTCCTGCGCGCTTATTGAAGAAAATCGCGGCTCAAACTGAGACGTTTAATGCAACGGACATGCAAGCAGCTTTAATGACTTATGTACCTGAGCGTTCGATTCCATCAAAAGAAACGTTCAAAACAGAAAAACAGGATTTACTAACGAAAACTACCTTGAATGAGTTATTGTCTACTATCACTCATCATGAGGCGGTATTCAGTGAGAAAGCATTAGCAAAAGCCTTGTTACCCTATACGAACGATGCCGAAATTTTTGCAGCAGCGCTTACGGCCTTGCAAAAAAGTTCGTCGCTTATTCCATTGGGCTTGGGTGATGATGGTCGAATACGGTATACGACGAAACCATTATTTGCGATCGAATGTCGATTGGAGCGTTTATCTCATCTGCTTAGGAAACGAAAACACCCTACTATATCCCAATCGACATTCGAAGCAGTCATCGCATCTTATCAAAAACACATTGGAAAAACACTCACAAAAGAACAAGTCACCGTCGTTCAACATATCACAAACCCAAACAAGCTTGCTTGTTTAGTGGGTCGTGCAGGCACGGGTAAAAGTTTTTCGTTAGGCGCTGCGAAAGTGCTTTGGGAGCAGCAAGGGTATCGTGTGTTGGGTGTGGCACTCTCCGGCATTGCGGCCGATGGCTTAACGCGAGATGCAAAAATCAACAGTCGTACCATTGAATCATTTCGTAATGCATTAAACCAACAAACTTTAAAACTAAATGCTCAAGATGTCATTGTCATGGATGAAGCCGGGATGACGGATAGTCATTCGATGTTAGCGGTTTTAGAAGCCGTTTATCAAGCCAAAGCCAAATGTGTGCTAGTCGGTGACCCCGCACAATTACAACCGGTGGGTCCAGGAGCGAGTTTTCGGGCGTTATTGGAGCGATGTGGGTTTGCAACCTTACAAACGGTTTATCGGCAACAGGAAGCTTGGCAAAAGGAAGCCACGGTGCATTTTTCGACAGGACAGATAGGACAAGCACTCATCACCTATCAACAACACGGTTGTATACATTTAAAAACGAATGATACGGATGCACTCCATCAACTTGTGCATGATTGGTTTAACATCAAAAGCCAAAAGCCTGAAACGCCACTCAATGAATTACTCGTGATGGCGCATCGCAATCAAGATGTGGCTTTACTCAATCATTTGATTCGAACTGAGCGGCAACAACGCCAAGAAATTGGTGAAGGATCTGTCGTTCATACAACACAAGGAAATCTTTCTATCGCGGTCGGTGATAGAATATTATTTTTAAAAAACAACCAAACACTTGGGGTGAGTAATGGTCGATTTGCAACCGTCACGGAAATCAAGGTCAGTGAAATTGGCAAAGTCCATCATTTTACCGTGCAATTAGATGGTTCACGTGAATCGATCCAAGTGAGCCCACAATGCTATCGTGATTTTATGCATGGTTATGCTGCCACCGTGCATAAAGTGCAAGGGGTGACCGTCCATCATAGCTTTGTGTATGCCAAAGGACATTTTTGGAACCGGCATTTGACATATGTGGCGATGAGTCGTCATCGCCAACAATGTCATTTGTATGGCAGTCGTACGCAATATCCCAATTTATCAGCACTGATTAAACGACTGAGTCGACAAGGTTTAAAAGACAGTGTATTGGATTATCCATTGGCTTTTGCCATGCGACGTGGCATGGACTTAACTTATTTAATTCAATATTTACCCCAAAAAATCGTTCAACGATTTCAAACATTCACAGAAAAAATCCGGGATACTTGGCTACAATTTCGAGATGTTGAAGGCTATCAGGCACAAGCTTTATTGCAAATGAAAGCCAACCAAAAACTACAACAACGCGAAGCAGCAAGTGTGGTCGCTGATTATGTGGATATCCATCGTGCCATCGGTCGTTTGTTTCAACAGGAGAAATTGGATAAAACATCTAGACTGCAACCCAGTAGCATAAAAACAATGGAAACAGCTATTTACATCCATCTGCAGCATCAACGCAATGCATGGGCTTATCAAATCATGCAATCGCCGGAAGTGTATCAGTTAGGGTTAAGGCATTATGACATTGATCAAGCAAAATTAGCTAAACAAGCGCTGCAATACAAAGGGTTATTACACATTCGTGATTATCAGGGATTTTGTGAAACGGGCAAAGTGGTTTTACGGGATAAAATGGCAGCGCTGATTTGTCAAGACCTAAAATTAAATTTTCCTGAGTTGAAGCGTCAAAAGTTCAATGTACCTGAATTAAAAAAACAGGCAATAACCCATCAGCAACGACTTACCAAAAAATCATTACAACAACCATTAAAAGAAACGATGACATCAAAAACATCACAGAAATCTTTGATTCATGAAACGACCATCAACAATCCCTTGCAAAAACCATTGATGAAGCAAAATAAGCAATCACCGCCTTTATCAAGCAATGAAAAATTACAAACGACGAAAGAATCAACGATTCAGTCGATAAACAAAACAACCGCTATTTTAAATGTATCCACATCGCTGGATGATTTAATCCTTGATTATGTTAATTTGACAATCCAACGTTCCAATGCTACGCAAAAACGGTTGGCTGCAACGTCACCCGTTGAGAAAGCACAATATTTGGCAGAAGGCATTGCGTGTAAGCAATCCTTAGCGCAGTTTGCTTCACGTATCAGGGCGCATCCTGATTTTAATCACATGGCACAAATCACGCATTCGCTTGAATTAAAACGGCATGTGAATGAACAAAGCGGTTATCAAGCGTTTTTCACTCGATTGCAACAAGGTATCGGGTCGATGTTGGATAAGCAAGTGATATTAAGAGACATTCGAAATGAAACGCAATCTCTTAAACAAGTGCTTTTTCAAAAGCAAATCAAAGAAAGCAAACAATCTTATTAATCAAAGAAGTTAAAAAATCACAAGCGATAACATTTATTTTTCTACGGTTAATCAATAATACCAATAAAATGGATTTGGAAAATGAAAAATGCGTTCCATATTGCATGGTAAAAAAATACCAGTTGACTCTTTTGTTCTTTGCAATTAAATTGTTTTAATTATACATGAAAGCAGTATTTTTGTGTATATTTCTCCAGATATCAACCGCATGCTGAGTGATTATGGATACGCCCTAATATTAAAATAGATTTTTATGGTTTGTTTATTTGGTCTGCGCTAATTCAGCTATGGTTAGACTAAAATTCCCGTAGGATATTTCCTGCGTAGCCGTCATAAAATTAATTTTATGTTGTCTAATATAAGTCATATTTTTTAAAAATGATTTGTATTTTGTTTTTAATGTTAAGGAGAATGCTATGTTATCCAAATCAACGATTAGTCGGGTGCTGGTGCGAGAAGTAAAAGGAAATCAAGATTTACCTGCAACTTGCCAACTGATTATCAAGTTAAATCAATCCTCGGAACCAGAAAAGATTGCAATTAAGGTAAAAATTGGTTTAAGTGAATTTTCTTTTCAAGCTTTTTCAGAAGGCTATTATTATACATGTCCTCTTGAAGAGATGGAATTGTTGCAAGGTCAGGAACTCCAATTAGAGACGCAAGCGGGTTTGATTGCATTAGACCGTTGTGTACCGGAACATTGGGATTGGGAATTGGTTCGTGTGTCATCAGAAGCCACATCGATTATTTCGTCGGTTGCGTCATCCATACCCAGCGTAGTTAGTCAGCAAAGTCCTTCGCCATCATCTATTAATTATGGTTTACCTGCTGGTTTATTTGGTCCCCCTATTCAAGATGGTTCTGCTGGTTTTGGAGATACGGAGCATTGGGATATAGGGAATCAAGCATTTAAAGCTTTTTTTGAAAGTGATGTATCTAAAAAAACGTTAGCATTTGGTTTTAATTCTGCTACGGGTGAGCTTGAATTGTCAGATAAAACCAAAATAAAGCCGGGTTTAATTGTGGCCTTGGCGGGAGATTTCTACGGGGACCCTGAACACCCCATTAGCGTGGATTTAACCGGACCAACACCGCGTATGCGAGATTTATCGAAGCCAGAAGAAAAGGAAGCCGCCATTGCAGCGTTTGAGGTGGCTTATCAAACTTTGTCAGAGGCCCACGATACCAAAGCAGCTAAAAAGAAATTTGAGGATTACTTTAAAGAAATACAAGCGGTTCAATTAGACCCAACGATCCGTCAAGGTATCCACGAGTGGGAAGCATATGTGAAGGCCCTAGATAAGGGTGAAACACCATCGATCCCGCGCTATAAACAGGTCAGTGAACTAATGGAACGTCATAGTTTAGCGCATAACTTAAATTGCCATAAGCATACCCGTGATGGGGTTTTTGATAGCGAGTATTTACGGATGTTGGCTTCGAATTACGACCATTTTGGGGAGTTGGGACAACTGGCCTATCAAGTGGGACATGAAGTAGCACTTCAAGCAGCTTGTAAGGCCCACAAAGCGAGTGAACCGAAAGAGAAAAAGCACTTACTCCATCGCGCGATGGGTTTGGAGCTTTTTGCAGCCCATTTTTTAACAGATAATTATGCGTCAGGTCATATGCGAGTCCCTCGTTTAGCATTAGTGAAACATGTGAAAGCGCATCCATCTAAAAACGCGCTGTATCAAACATTATTTAAGTATAAACTCGATGACACGAAGTTGGCTGGTTTATTAGTGAATGCCATGCATGATGAGGAGAATCGAAGGCCCTTATTGGTGATGAATTTAAACGAAGCACAGAAAAGTCAGCGTGGTGAAGTAAATTCTGGCGCTGTGTGGAAAGCGTATGGTGATTATTATTACTTTGATGTGGACAATCGGGAGAATCGCAAGCGCGTTATTGAGGCATTAGCAAAACAATTAAACGTGGTTTTTACAGCTTACGAGACGGGTGACAAACCTGCAGAAGATTTAACGGAAATTTTTCCAACCCCTTTAGCCGTTAACCGTAACCCAATGTTTCGTGTGAAAGCCGACGGTCATGTACAAGTCCGACATGCAGTGAGCAACCCAGATGGACAAGAGATCTATCGTGATACGTGGGATCCATTTGAAACTTATATAGCAGCCGTGGGTAAAACAGAAGCTTTAAACAAGTTATATTTTGTGTTGAGTACAGCGGCATCAGATGGATTACATCTGGCAGCTGAAAAGACAACAGACGAACTTCAGCGGATTGCTGAAAAGGCGAAGGGGTTTTTGTCTAAATTGAAAGGTTGTCTGACGAACATCAGTGATAGGTCTTTGAATTTCATCCAGTCACAGCTTGATGCCTTATGGCCAGAACTGGACGACCTGATGCAGGAAGTAGAGAGAACGAATACGGCAAGGCTTTCGATTGAATTGGGTCATTAAAGCTTTTTAGATAGGAAAGTGTTAAGGAAAAGACATGTTTATTGATAAATCGAAAGTGAAAACAGTCCTTGAGGCGCTAGCAGAAAAAATAACAGGAGAGGAAATTCAATCCCATGGATATTTAGACATCTTAAATGGCTTACTAGGACTGGATAGGTGTATTGCGTATGATGTCCAAAAGTACTTCTCTCATGTGCAGCATTTGGTGGGAGGACTGAGCATAGATAAGGGAGCAATCATTGCTCGATATAAAAATTGTATAGCAGTTTTGGGCGACAAGGCTAAGTCCACCCAAGGTTGGTATGAGATTGAATTTTTATATGCTTTAAGCCAGACTTTGTTTTATCACTATCTTCATGTTTCAGAGAAAACGAAGACCTCGTCAGAAAAACCGCAAGCTGAAGCGAAGAGATTAGCTTTTTTAATCCAAGAACTCTGGACAGCGGTGAA
This sequence comes from Gammaproteobacteria bacterium, assembly GCA_050249855.1. Classification (GTDB taxonomy): domain Bacteria; phylum Pseudomonadota; class Gammaproteobacteria; order JBGSLN01; family JBGSLN01; genus JBFWPS01. Next base: position 8,909 of record JBFWPS010000014.1, on the reverse strand, counting down.
TGCGTTTCGAGTTCGCTGGGGTTATGAACAAGTTTGTCTTGATGAAAAGTTTGAGACGATTTGGTGTATATCGGATAATGCTTATAAGCGAGATGAGACACCAATTGCCAGTGGAACTGTGTTAGTCGAAAAGATAGTCAGTGTTTATGATGAAACTTCGCAGGCACTTCAAGCCCCTCCAAATGAAACCCGGCTAAAAACATTTATTCAACAATTGTTGAGGGCTCTTAGCCAGCAATGGGATGTTTTAGAATCGAACGATGAAATCATTGTGCCTTGTGGATTTTCAGGGACAATGAGTCATGTGGTGTATTTAGGATTTCGGTGCGTTCAAAGCAGGGGTCAAGAGAAACAGTTACATTTATGTCTGTATAATTTAGGAGTCGGTGTTGAATCTTATCATGAAAAACACACTGTCGAAAGAAGTGTGACTTATGATGGCGTTTACTATAAACCACAAACTTTGGCTTGTTTTGAGAAAGCGTATTTTGTTGATGCTCAAGGCTATTTAAAAACAGAAACCGATTTGCATCGATATCTCTTGGATATGATTAAATCAAGGTATCGATGTGTTTCAACTGAATCTGAAACACTGGATGTGTTATCAAAGCTATATAATAAAACACAACAAAGCGCACCGTTCACATTTAATCTGCCAATCCAACCGATAGATTGGTTGTATCTATTAGCTAAACAACAAGCGAATCATTGTGTTTTAGATTCCTATTTCAATCGTTTGTTTTATAGTACCTTGTTTGCAGGATTTAAGGATGGCGTGGCTGCTTATAATAACTTGATGAAGAAGTTTAAGCTTTTTACCAGCGAGGATAATCATGCAGAAATTAACGATGCTTTGAATCGAAAGGACCTAAGAACGATTGTTTTAGAGCCCAATATGAAAGCTTCTTTGGGTCTGGTTGATTATACAGATGAAACCGTTAAAAATCTCATAAAAGTTTTTCAGGCGTTCGAGACGAAAGTTAAAATCCTTGAAACGCCTTTTGAAGTCACAAAAGATTTCAATATGGCAGACTTTAATAACCATTTTAAAGCATTAAGCAAGAAAAAAGCGAAAATCATTACAACCGTGAAAATCATGGATGACCAAAATAAAGTCCTGTGGAGTTTGTGCGCGGTCACTTATGATAAAAAACGAACCATTAAAGAAATCAAGTGGTTTAATCCATTCACCGGTTATGCAAATAAAGTAGAAAAACAATTTCTAGCGGCGTTAAAACCTATAAAAGAAGCGCAATGTTTCAAACCACAAGCCTATGTAAGTTATGGTGATTCAGGGGCTTATATGGTTGAGGCGCTGTATCATTGGGTGGTGTTAGGATTTGATGGTGACCATCAGTTAGGGTTAACTAAGCTCGATGAATTAAAAGCGTTGCACAAAGAGTTAATCGAGCTTTTAACCATCCAATCGATTGTTATTTCTGAAGAGGAAGCGGGTGAATTACTCTATAGAAAATTAATTATACCGTCGCACAGTGGTTACATGGTAGTAGGAGAAAAGAAAAAAAAGGAATTGATATGTACCATGACGGCGTTGCCACCAAGTTATAGAAAATGTATTGAATATCACTTCAAAATAAGGCAGCAAAACCAGTTACTGGATGCACCTCCCGGAGGATTGAGTCAACAAGATTGGGAATTAGATAAAGATGAGTGGAAAGAATGTAAAACAAAATTTTCAGCGCGCGGTATGATAAAACCAAATCCAAATGGTGGTAAAACAGTCGAAAGTTTTATTGATGACGATTTAGAAAGTTGCTTGAAACATGCAGATGCACTTCCAATGAGTTTATTGTATCGCGTATTAAACGCATTTGATGAAAAAATGGTAATTCAGGCGGCCCCTAATCCAAAGATATCCTCAAAAGATTATCTTTCACAGTCAGAAAAAGCTAATGAAAATTTACAACTAACTATACCTGAAGAACCGTTAGATTTAAATGCTGTCATGCGAGAAGAAAGCAATGCAAGTTCATTGGGTGCTGGTGCAAACTATGGCTCGGATGATTTTATTTCAGTGAGTCGGTCTATCAATTTTGTCGACAAAACCGAAATGATAAAGCATTTATGTGAGGATAATGAAACTCGAGTAAATGAAAAAAGACCTGGTGAAGTCGATGATTCTCGTATGATTTTAATCACGAGACCAAGACGTTTTGGTAAGTCGACTTTGATTCAAATGCTAAAAGTGTTTTTTTCAAAATCCATTGACGGCCAACCGAATCCTCATCCTCATCGAGCTATTTTTGAGAAGTTAGCGATTGGTCAACTGCATGGAGGTATTTTAAATCAGCATTTTGGGCAACATATCGTTATATTTATTGATTTTAAAGATATTGTTATCAGCAATGATTTAAAAAGAGTGATTGATGAATTTAAAAAACTCTTAAGAAATCTTGCCATGCCGTATGAGAAAATTTTATCTCAAAGTACATCATTAACTGATGAAGAAAAAGTAGACTTTAATACGTTGCTGAAACGAACTGGGGAAGAGCCAGACGTAAGACAAGGGTTGATAACATTGACTCGGTTATTAACAAAGCATTACAAGCAAAAAATTATGGTGCTGGTTGATGAATACGATGCGCCATTACTAGATTTAAATGAAGAGGGCGATGTATTTAAATTTGTTGCTGGTTTTTATCAAACTTCATTTAAAGGGAACCATGCTATTGAACGAGCGATTTTAACCGGCGTTTCTAGAATCGCACAACAAAGTATCTTTTCTAGTTTAAATAATTTAGCCGTTTATACGATGATGGATGATATGCGTTACCGATCTTATATTGGTTTCACTGAAGCAGAAGTCAATTCCATTTTAGCTAACAACAATCTCATTCTCTCTGATGAAGCATTTAATGAGCTTCGTTTAAATTATGGCGGCTATCGAGTAGGTGCGCCAGAAGAAGCCATCGAAATTTATAATCCTTGGGATATTTTAGGTTGGTTAAATGGTAAAAATATAAATATTTTTAAACCTTATTGGGTTGAATCGGCACACCCTAGGCTGATTACAAAAACGGTTCTCTCATTTGGCGATGGCAAAAATAGTGATGATAAACTGAATCTAAGAACTCAGTTTATACAGCTTTGTCGTGGTGAAGCCTTGCTAGTAGGCATATCGCCACAATTAAATTTTGTCGAATTAAAACTAAAATCAGATGCTTTTTGGAGCTTACTCTATACGACAGGCTATTTGACCATTCAACAATCTGAAGATGTATTGGACTCACAAACAAATTTATCTACCCAAAAATATCGTGTAACCATCCCAAACAATGCGGTACGAAAGCACTTATTAGATAATGTCACTAATTGGTTTGGGGATGACGAAAGTTTATTAAGACGTATATTGCCAGATCTTCAATCGGATAATGTTGTAAAAAATGAAATGGCATTATGTGATTGTGAGAAATTATTCAATAAAAGTAATGTTACAGTAATTAGTCTTTGTATAGATAAATTGGCGTGTGATGATAGTCGAGTTATACAAAAAGCACTTATGTTAACAAAGAGTGCTGATTTTAAAGAGGAACATTATCAAGGCTTGTTAAAAATACTATCTAAGACAAACAATTTTAAAGTATACGAATTCTGTTTTAACAGATTACTTGATCGTGTTGATAGGCAAATTTTAATAGATGCATTACTAAATAATATTCGAAATGTAGGAGACCAATTTGCTGAAAAAAATATTGAAAATTTATCAAAACTAACTACATGGGATCAGCCTGGCTTTTGTGAAAAGATTTTTGATAAATTTATTCTTGTTGATAAATCCGATATATTCTTTAAATTAATTGAGAGAAATATTGATGACTCTCAAGCCAAATCGATTATATTGACAGTTTTGAAAAATACTTTAACAACTTCAAATCAAAGTGATGTTTTAGATATCTGCTATGAACATATCAATCATTTTAAACTTAAATCAATCGAATTAAAAGAATGGTTAGATGGAATGATCGAAAAAAAAGCTAATTTAATCAATATTTTAAAAGCATTTGTTGCAGTGACTAGAACTAAAAAATCTGAATATAATTTGGAAAAATACTTAATTAATATTTTATTGCGACAGGATAATATAAAAGCAGATATATTTATTAACATTTTTAACGATGAGTATTTCAAGTCATTAATACTGAGTCAGAATCAAAAACGTAGACTTTTATCATATGTTTTGTCAAATTCAGATCAAGATTTCAGAATTCGTTATCATATGCTATCGTTACTAATAAAATTTAGTTTAACTAACCATGAAGTAATACTAATGGCTATTAAATTATTATTGGAAATTTTAGAAGATCATAATAAAGTACCACTTGAAAAGTCTATATCTAATGAATTGCATGAATATATAAATAACTTAACAGATTTTGTTGTAAGCAATAAAATGGATTCTCAAGCAATTGTTGACCTCTTTAGCTTTCATTTAACTCAACTATCAAATTATCCTAATGAAGATATAGTTTATACATTAGATTCACTTAATCGACTTCTAAATGTATTCCAATTAACTAATAAGATAGGGATGTATGAGGCTATTTTAGCTGAAATTGTTAGATGGCTTGAGCTAGCAAAGGGTGTAGCATTTGAAGCAGCATTAAAAATACCAACACGTTTAAAATTATTAGAAACGCTGCGTTTTAAAAACGTACTATTAATGAGACTAGAACAAAATGATCAAGATATTAATCTGCTTATTGCTGGTATTTTAAATGAAATTTACACTTCAGTTGAGGATAAAGAAAGATATATACAAGATAATATTAATGGCTATCAACTAGAGTCATCGAAATTAAACGATAAGATTTATCGTTTACATTGCTTAACCATGTTTGATAAATCCTGTAGTAATAAGAAAATATTACGCTTTGTAGAAGGGACAGTATTTCAAGCGAATGAAATTGAATTGCGAGAAATGGCTGTTGAGATATTGAAAAATAATAGTGAGCATAAACAAAATTTAAAAGACTTTCTTGAAGCAAAAGTAGAGAAAGAAAAAGAACCTAACAAGTATTTTGAATATTATTATTACTTATCTCAAATCTCTGAAGAGTCTGAAAAGTATTTACTAAGTACACTTTCAGTGATTAGAGAAAAAAATCGAATCGAATGGATAGATGCTTGGATCAAATTTGTTGACAGACTCAAAATGATCAATCATCCACCAATTCAAAATTTTATTGAAAATAATTTCAAGAACGAGCAATTAAACTATTTGATACGTAAATTAATTTTCCTCAGCAGTAAAAAAATTCAATCCTATACAGAACAACATTTGCGATATTTTATTGTATTATTATCTGATACGAATGAAATGATACGAAATGAGAGTTATAAGAGTATTCAAGAGAATGACTTATCAGAAAATATTTGGGTTATTGATAAGTTAATTGAAAACCTAGCTAGTAAAGATAAGGCAATTAAAATATTTACGCTCAGGATACTAGACAACCCTGTTTACATGGATAAAGCAAATGTTACTGCCGCTTTATTGAGTTATCAATCGGATATTGTGATTGGTGATGATGTACAAGGGGTGTTAAAAAACCACAATAAAATAGGCGAATCTTCATCAAGAGCATATATACAAATAGAAGATATTCCCTCCTTAAAAAATATAAATGAACCAACTAGAGTACAACAAAATCTAAGGTCTTTTCTTCATAATATTCAAACCATGTTTGTTGACCCTTTAAACAAGCTAAGTTTAGAAAATAAAATAACATACCAAGAAGTTAAAAATTATACGTGCGGAGTTGTAGAAAAGCTAAATAGTTTTTTGTATTCATTTTCACAAATTGAGAGAAATCGATTAGTTTTAGAAGATTTTAAAAAAATACATCGAAATATACTTTTTTTATTTTTTAGTAAGCTTGTTCATTTCTCCGAGTTTAAACAAATCTCCTGTATTCTTGAAGAAGACAATCAGCAGTTATTTAATATGTTTGATAGAACTTCAGAAACCTATAATGAAACTGCTTTAAATAATAACTTACAGCAACTTGTTTATTATATTAATAATTCTATTTCTCCTACTTTCTCATCATTTATGTTGCCTCAACAACAACGTCAATGTTATTTGTTGTATATAGCTGATGAAGACTATGTGACGAACAACATGGTTTATAATTTAAAAATTTTTTATAACCATATCTTTAAACAAAGAGGATACGAAGTTAAAACCATAAACATTTTCGATAAAGATGCATTGAAAAAAGTATGTGATTCAGTTAATAATCCATCATTAGTTATTATGCTCTCTTATGAAATTTCGAATGAAATCAAAAGCCAATTAGATATTCCAAATTTATTGCACACATTGCTGTGGATACAATATTACCGAGTATCTGATAGGCAAAATGAATTTTGGACCCTTCGTTTTGGTACGGCAGCTTACGATACAATCATTTCACCTTATTTAGAAAAATTTAAGCGGTTATCTTTTCTTGACTTGACGCAAAATCAAAAATCAACAGATCAGATATTAGAAGAAACCTTGTCAAAACTATTTTATGAATCTTACATTTCTGACTTGGATCCATTTCTCGAATCAAAGCGTATCGTAATATCTGGTGGATTACATCGAGGGAAAACTATTTTAGTAAATACCTGGTGCGAAAAATTTTCGCGCAAAAATTTAAAACAAGTGTTCGGTGAGCATTTTAATGAGACTGACTTTTCGGGGTCTATTTTTAAAATAGATATGTCAGGAGTTTATTATGATTCTTCAGAAAAGAACTATGAAGTGGTACTAAAATCAGCATTTGCCAAAAACTCTGCTTATGCGAATTTACCTGCACATATTTCAATTTTAACACGAATTCAAAATGATGCGTCTAATTGGCAACTTCAAGGAAAAAAAGTATTATTTATTTTTTTAAATGTAATTGATTATAAGATGATAGAACCATTTGTTGACCTGCTTCATGAACATACCATCATAGTTACGACCTGTAATCAAAATACAAGTGATTTCCCTGGCTTTAATTGGTTTCATTTACCAAAATTAGACGATTCACAGGCACAGCTTTTAATTTCTTCATTAATGAAAAATCATACTTCATGGTCTTTAGATGCGTATTCAATTCCTAAGATAAAAACCTTATTTAACTCATTAGATAATGTTTGTTCTCTTATTTTACAGTCCGCTCAGTTTTTGATAAAAAACGGGCCAACAAAAAATCCTATCGATTTTACAGACAGTGATATTATGACCATTTATCGGATGGAAAATATAGATGGGCATGAATCAAAATATGAAAGTTTTTTGTCAGCTTTTCAACAGTTGATGAAACAAATCATACATAAATATGTCAATTTTGACCTGGACTTAATTTATAGCTTAATTTTTTATAATCATGCCTGGATTGACAAAGTATTTTTATCATCAAACTTAACCACTATTTTATTGTCGTACGGTTTGATTCAGCCAGTGGAAAAAGATTCTACATTTTATTCATTACCACCATGGGTCAATTATGGTTTGAAATTAATGTTTGAAACGCTAGAAATTAAACGCCAGGTCAAAATTACCGAAATTGCTTTAAGCAATTTGTTACGGATAGGTGAAATAGTTAATATATCGAGCATTTTAAAAATTGAAAATCAAAAAATGCTCTTAGTATGTTCTGATTTAGTTTTACATGTTTTGAAATTTATAGAGATGGTACAAAAGAGTCAAATAGCAATAACCTTTACAAGTGATGGATTTTCGCTTCTTTTAAATGTGGCACATATTTTTTATTTAAAGTTTTCTATTGAAAATTTTTCTACCGTTATAAAATTTATTGAAATTCATTTTTCAGAAAAATTATCAGACAATCAGCTTGCACATTATTATTATTTACAAGGGAAATTTTCTTTTTTTAAAGCTGAATATTTAAATGCAAAGGATTATTTTAATAAATGTATGAAGATAAAAGGAAATACCATTTTCAAACCTTGGTCTGATTTGGCAATTATTCGCCTTGAAATTACTAGAAATCAATTTTTAGATATTCCAAACGCTTTTAAAACTTTTGAAGATAACTATCAAATATATATGAATGAGAGGAGTATTCTTACTGCTTCTTTTTATTTTGTGAAGGGAATTTATTACTACGAACGGAATGATTATCCGCTATCAAATAAATGTCTTCATGAGGCAAAAAAAATACAAAAGGATTATTTGGAAAAAATTGATACTTCTAACAATCCAAATGAAACAATTTTTTCGTTACAGATCGAGTATCGCCTCGCGCTTAACTTATTAGAAACAGGACAGATTATAGAGTCAATTCAACTTTTAAATAAACTACTACAAGCTGCTAAGGATCAAAAACTAATTGGTTTTTCGCTTAATGTCCATTTTGCATTAATTCAATCATATTATCGTGATAGACGATATTATGAGGCTAGGCAATTGTTAAAAAATGTACAGGCTGATTTTTCAATTTTTCATTCGGATTATCGTTTTAAATATATTGAATATTTATATCTAGCTGGCTGTTTGCAAGTTAAAAATTTAATAATAGATAAACCTGAAGCAATGTTTTTAAATGCTTATAAGGAATTATTAAGACTTGCGAAAGAAGGTTTGTATAACTATACAGATGATTTTAATAAACCTAATGTTTTAAAGCGTTTATTTGGAGATGATTATATCAAAGTGCACCATATATTATTAGCTAAGATATTAGTACAAATGAGTTTACTTAATTTAGATAATAAATATAATAAAGAAGCTTATGATTGTGCAATTGAAGCATATAGCATTTATTGTTTAGTCTATGGTTATCCTGATGTTAGTAATAACATACCAGAACATAACTCTAAATTAGACTTCACTACTGAAACTATACCCTTTAATATGACTAGTGCATTAAAATGTATTGCAAAAGCGATGA
>JBFWPS010000013.1:0-17274 GCA_050249855.1 Gammaproteobacteria bacterium | reverse complement strand
CACTTTCAAAATATAGACTCGCATGACTTTGATAACGAATCTTATTTATAGAGGGATATACTCGCTTAACTGTTGATTCAATAGCTTGTGATATTCTGGTATGAATTTCTTTCGGAAATATATGAGAGAAACAGTTATGTACACGCACATCTATATTTAAATCAGTTCCTGCTAATGCAAAATTTAATTCTAGAAGGTGGAACAAAGAAGCCTCATCAATAAAAGGATAATATATTTGTAGGCGACCTTTTTGAGCACTTAGGCTACGGATAATTTCTGTGAGCGGATCTACATTATTAGTAAATTGCCTATAAATTTGTACAAGCGCATGAAATTTTTTTTCATGGTAATTAGCATTCCTAACCATATTAATTAATGGTTCAACAACTCTTCCAGAAATGCCCGGGAATTGTAATTTGAATAACTGTTCTAAGTTTGTTTTAGCATCGATGCTGAGTGCACGCCACAAATTACCTAACATGTCAGCATAAGCCAACAGTTCATGATAAAATCCAAAAATAAATAGCCCCTCAACTGGCATTCCATGTGCACTTTGATTACACAAAGGAAGCATAGCAACTGTTTCATATTTGTTAGTCAAGTATAAATAATGATGGCCTACTTTTTTTGTACATAGAGAACGCAAGGCTTCATAGATTGCCCCTATTTCCGAAGCGCTATACTCAAACTCTAATCCTGTAATTCCTTTGAAATTTATCATTATTCACTTATCCTCAAAAATCTAAAAAACACGTTTTCACGTTTTAATGTCAACAATCTATTTAAAAATCATTCAAAACAACCTAGGCTTCAATTTAGCAAGACTTTAAAGTTTTACCTAAAACTCGATAGTGAACGCACTGAAAAGGAGTAGAAGGAAATTAAAAGTACAACTTATATACCTAATATATTAATTTAAGCTCTTGATTTCAATACTTTTTAATCTGATTAGTTCATATTTATAAAAAAAATAATATTCTTGAGTTTTTTAAGAAAAATTTCTGTATTCATAATATTCAATGTTTAAATTTTTATCAAGACAATAAGCACTCCCATGCTTGTTCTAATGTTGATAATAAATTGATCTTTAGGGTATTCTTCTCAAAGAAATTGTCGCATCAAAAAAACTAAAATTTTTAATTTTTTTCTAGATATTTATTTATGATAATGCTCAAGCAACTTGGTTAGCTGACAACTAACAGAAAATCATAAATTATATTTTTTACTTTCTTCTAGGTTTATCATTTGAATTAGTTGCGGGTGGCGGATCTACATTTAATTCTGAAGCAACACTAGGACTAGTAGAATTTTTTATAATCTTAGAATCATTTAATTGCTGTATTCTTTGATCAAGGCTCTGAGACAAATCTTGATAATTTGCTTCATCCTGCGGTGTTATTGAGTAAGGTCTTGGTTTACCTCCACCAGAACTTCCACCACTGATACCATAATTATAATTCGAATCAGTATAATCTGATGTACTGGGGCTACCATAAACGCTATCTGCTTCTCCACCATAGCTGAATAGTGAATATGGATTTGACATAGAATTACAAGCAGTAAACAAAATGGGAAAACTTAGTATCAATAAATAATTTATTTTTTTCATTCTAAAACCTCTTTTATTGCTATCATTTTGTATATATACCATCTCTACCTTTTATCAACAAGACTACGGAATTTATTTTATCTTTTTGGTAATTAATAATATGCCAAATTCTGTGAATTTGTCTTGACGTCTCAAACTAAATAGCCTAACGTTTGACCTCTGTTTGGCTAGTTGAAGGTGTTGCATGAAATGGCAGAAAACATTATTGAATTTAAAAATGTAACTAAGCATTATGATGATGTCTGTGTTTTAGAAAATATCAATCTAGCTATAAAACAAGGTGAATTTATTACTTTACTGGGCCCTTCTGGCTGTGGTAAGACAACTTTGCTTAGATTAATCTCAGGGTTTGAAAATCCTGATGATGGTCACATTTTTCTAAATGGTCAAAACATTCAACAGTTCCCTCCTCATCAACGATTAGTCCATACCGTTTTTCAAAGTTATGCTTTATTCCCTCATATGTCTGTTTTTGAAAATATTGCATTTGGTTTAACTTGTCGTAAAGTGCCAACGGATGAAATTAATGCAAAGGTATCCAATGTTTTAAAAATGGTTAAACTAGAACATCTTGCAAAACGTAAACCTACACAATTAAGTGGTGGACAACAACAACGCGTAGCCATTGCAAGAGCGGTGGTAAACCAGCCTTTAGCATTATTATTAGATGAACCACTTAGCTCCCTCGATTATCGTTTAAGAAAAACCATGCAAATTGAATTAAAACAATTACAACGTAAATTGGGTATCACTTTTGTATTTGTAACACACGATCAAGAAGAAGCACTCTCGATGTCTGATCGTGTAGTAGTTATGCATGGAGGAAAAATACAACAGATTGGCACACCAAGAGATGTATATGAAAATCCACAAAATTTATCCGTTGCCAGTTTTGTTGGAGAAGCTAATATTTTTGATGCACAAGTGCTGCATGCAACTGAACGTGAATTTACAGTAAGAATAGAAGAATTAGAATTAAAATTATTTAACCGTAATCATGTACATACAAGCGAAAAAGTATTTGTTGTTATAAGACCCGAAGATATTCGCGTATGGTCTCAAAATGAAATAACTGCTGAAGAATCAAAATCAATGTTAACTGGTACTGTGGAAGAAGTTATTTATAAAGGTACAACCGTTGACTTGATGGTTCGCTTAAGCAGTAATAAAATAATTGCAGCCACTGAATTTTTTGATGAAGATGATGAAAAATTAGAATATGGTATTGGTGAGCCTGTATGGGTTAACTGGCTACCAGGGTGGGAGGTAATATTACCTCATGATGAATAAACCCATTTTCAAAATTTTTACACTTACGACAGTGTGGTCTTGGTTAATTGCTTTTGCATTAATCCCTTACATGTTAATACTCATAGCAAGTTTCTTATCTCATAATTCGAATACGTTACTTACATTACCACTCACTTTTAGAAATTATTTTACACTACTTAATTCTTTATATTTTATTATTTTCTTAAAATCATTTTATTTAGCCGGGGCATGTACCATTTTCTGTTTATTATTAGGATATCCATTTGCTTACATTCTCGCAAAAATAAAAATCAAACATAAAGAAATTCTATTATTATTAGTTATAATTCCTTTTTGGACAAGCTCACTGATACGTAGTTATGCAATGATTGCCATCCTAAAAACCAAAGGAATTTTAAACACTGTTTTATTATTTTTAGGAATAATAAATGCACCACTGCAATTACTTTATACCAATTCTGCCGTAATCATTGGTTTAGTATATAATTTACTACCATTTATGATACTCCCTTTATATGCAAACATTGAACGTCTTGATCAACGATTAATTGATGCAGCACTAGATTTAGGTGCTAAAAAAACGAGGATTTTCAAACGAATTATCTTACCTTTAACTAAACCAGGGATATTAGCCGGAAGTATTCTCGTGTTTTTACCAGCGATGACTTTATTTTACATCCCTACTCTATTAGGTGGGGCTAAATCAATGTTATTAGGAAATTTAATTCAGGATCAATTTTTATTTTCGATCAATTGGCCTATGGGCTCAGCAATTAGTATTATGTTAACGCTAATCATGGCAGGATTATTATTATTTTATTGGCGTTCCGCCCAAAGTACTGATGGCCGAGATTTATTATGAAAAAAACTAACTCAACATTACATAATCTTTATTTAATATTAATCTATGGATTTTTTTACATCCCAATATTTATTCTAATATTGTTTTCTTTTAATAACTCGGAATATTCTTTAGTTTGGCACGGCTTTACACTTAATTGGTATCGCCTACTTTTTCATGATATTGATATATGGCACCCCGCCCTTAATTCATTTATTATTGGAATTCTTGCTTCAACGTTTGCTGCAAGCTTAGGGACATTCGCCGCCGTTAGTTTATATCGATATAAGTTTCTGGGGAAAAAATTACTTCATGGTCTAATTTTTATATTAATTTTATCTCCTGATATCGTCACAGGAACTTCTTTATTAGTACTTTATAATCTAACGCATCTTGCTTTAGGGTTTTGGTCATTATTGTTAGCACATATTACTTTTTGTCTCCCATTTGTAGCTATTACTGTCTATAGCCGTATTACAACGCTTGATAAAAATATTTTTGAAGCAGCAAAAGATTTAGGTGCAAATGAATTCACGATATTTTTTAAAATTTTAGTCCCTTTACTATTACCTGCAATTCTTGCTGGTTGGTTGTTAAGTTTTACTTTATCAATTGATGACGTAATCATTAGTTATTTTGTTACCGGCCCAAGTTTTCAAATATTACCACTAACCATTTATTCTATGGTTCGCTTAGGCGTTAACCCAGAGATTAGTGCACTTACATCCATTATCTTTTTAACTACTCTTTTCCTCGTTATTTATGCACATAGACTACTTCATCAAAAATTTAATAGATAAGTCAGCACTTGCTATTTAAATATATCTGCTAGACTTAAATCCATGAGCATTTTAAATGAAGGAGAATAATAATGTCTAAATCGGTCATTTTAAGTGTTTCCCTAGTTAGTATGTTAGTGCTTACAGGTTGCGGCAGCGTAAGTAATGAAGATGTTGGTTTGATAGGTGGCGGCGTTGCAGGTGGAGTTATTGGCAGCGCTATCACAAACGGTAGCCCTGTTGGAGCTGTTGTAGGCGCTGTAGGCGGTGCTTATGTCGGCAAACAAATTGGAAAGAATTATAATAAAAATAAAAAATAGTTGTATGTTTACAAACTTGGCCTGCAGCATAAATACTGCAGGCCAGGCTTTTCTAGCAAGACTTTCATCCTAAAATACCTCATTAAACTTTTCAGATCAGAATATGGTCTATAATTACTATTATTTGATTAAAAAAGGTAATCATATGGGTTCTGTATCAAACTTAATAGACCATATTGGACAAATTGAGGTAAGTCTATTGAAACTAGGTCAGCAGCTCTTTGACCCTGATATATTAAATATTGACTCTACTGAGAAACAAAATGCATTTGAGATCTTAGAAACTGATATTGAGGCTGCTAAGACTTATAAACAAATTTTTAACTTATTAATACAATTACAAGCTACATTAAAAATTCTTAAAGATAAAACTTTAGCTGAAGTAAAAAAAGATTGGCATTTCTATTATCAAGTGCTTCCATTATTAAAGCAAATAATGGACCTTTATAACAGCCAGACAGGCCAAATGATATTTTTCTATTCAAGCGAAAAAAATGAATTTGGTCAAGCTATTTCAAGAATCAAAAATCAATTTAAAGAACTTGGGCAACATTTTAGTTTTAAAGTAGAATCAAATACTAGCAGTGAATTGACTAGAGATAATGCCAGCTCAAGTGAAACGGAACGATACATTCAATATTATGAAGAAGCATTAACAAAATCAGGAACACCGAAAGAATTATTAGTTAAAAAAGAAGGATTATATGTTATTGAAGATACAGAATCAAAACCAGTCAAACTTCTTAAAGCTCGTCATAATACCTTAGTTTTTTTAGATCGTTGTGTATTATTAAAAGAAAATTATACTTCTAGTGATTATTTTAATTTCTTAGATGATTTGAATTTTCTTGCTTATCACTTGAATGATATAAAAACTGCTTTCTGGATCTTAGATGAGAACATCCATAATGAAGCACGTCAATTATTTGATACGATAAATTGTAAACTTATTCAGTTGGTCAAAATAATTGAAGAAGTAGAACTAAAAAATGGTTTTAAAGAAGGCGTATTATCAACTTATTTAACTCCCGTATTTGCTTGTTTCAAAGATTTTGCTGAACTAGCGCCACCAAACCCAACAAACGAACAATATCCATTCACATATAATAAGACAACAGTTCGACTAGATAGAAAAGTAGAACTTGAAAAAAAAATGAATGGATTAATGCATGCTGAATCGAAGTTATTAGCATTAAAACAATGTTTAGAAAAATACTCCAGTGCTAACTTAAATGAAATAAGTGATCAAGAATTTTTAATAATAAATACTGGCCTTATTTATTTATGCCTCGATGAAACAACAAAAGATCGATTTCTTAAAAAAATTTATGATGCCAAGCAATCAACATCTGAAGGATTGTTGAATTTTTTCCTGGGCTATGTATACGCAGGAACCGATATTTTATATGATATTGCTGGCTGGAGTTATTATACAGTGATAATGGATCGTATTGATGAACAATTAGAGCTAATTGAAAAGCGAAAATGTGTTGTATTAAAGCAGCAAAATCATCTTTTAAAGCGTTCATTAGACGAAACAACTGCCCAAAGCAGTTCAAAAGAAATTTCTTTTGACGAAGTCAATATAGTTGATGCTCAATTACGAGCTAAATATGAAGCAAACCCATTTGATTTATCTTGGATTGATATTCCATTATACAAAAAATCAATTTACGAAAAACGACGTAAATTAATAGAACTTTTACTAGAAAAATTCGACCCCAGTCTTTTAAAAGTTCATTTTCCTGAATTTGAAGCAGAAGCGTCTAAGAATGCTCATCCAATGCATTTTACTCTGTTACCAACAGACTCTCCTGCTATAAAAAACTTTAAATTGACAATTAACACACTAACAGATGCTGAAAATTTACTATCTATTCTAGAAGATAAAAGCTTTGTATATCTAATTGCTGCATCAAAGAACATATTTGATGGTTTAACTGGCCTTATAAATCAAGCATTTACACTAGATATCGAAAGCTTAGCATTTGTTTCCGATTTATTAATGCGTAAATTTACTGATATTAAAGAAAATGTTGCTTCTAAAAACGATGCCATAGAAAATTTAAGACAGAATATACTGCTTCCAGGAAATGAAAATACAGTTTTAGGTGTTGAATCAAGTGTCAGTGTAACAACCACCCCACAAGTTAGTACTTATAGTTTAGAAACTATGGCAATAGTATTTTGCTTACAAAAAGCTAAAAAAATGATTGAGGAGAATATATCAAATTCAAAAGATAAAGATAAATATTTCATCATGGATCAAAAAAATGGTTTATATAAACACCAGGTGGATGAAAACCCCGTCGTTAAAAGAAACATTGCTTTATATAATACACTAAAACAAATTAATGATATTATTTCTGAAATGGATCAAAAATCTTTAGATAATACCCTTGCTATAATTGAACAAATTATTTCTATTGTTACTAAAATAAAATTAATATCTAATGATTTAAAACAAGTAACTTCTGAGCTAAAAGATTTAATTCATTATATTTTAAAAAGTCTACATGAAACTCTAGGTAACCTAGCAGCTGCTATCGAAGAATTTGAGATAATCTGTCATTTTAAAGAAGGCACATTAACTCACTATATAGATAGTTTTACTAGTCAATTGATTGAAACTGATAAATATTTAGGATATCAACCTGATCCAATCGACGTACCACCATTTTTGATCAAACGTCAATTAGCTCGTGATAAGATTGCGATGAAAACAAACGTTGATTTAGGAAAAATTGAAGATAAAATAATCATATTAACTCACATCCATGATATTTTAACTAAATATAAAGCTGATCAATCTTTTTTAAAGAAAGATTCAGAATATATATTAAAACATATGTCTTCATTATCATTGTCTGCTAATGAAAAAACAATGTTAACAAAATTCTTATCAAATCCTAATATAGCAAATTCAAAAAGCATAGATAAAGTTATTGAATCAACTACAAAGCAATTACAAGATTTAGATAGAACAAAACGAACTTTAGGCACATTGAAGGTAGTTATTGAAAATAGGCCTCAATTAATCGATGCTTATTCAGCCATATGGATTGGTGCAAGCCCTTCGGATATGAATATTATCGCTAAATTACAAAGCTTACGAAATGATCTAGATATTTTATGTCATACTAATGACGAGCAAAAAATAATATTAGAACCTGTATTGAATACTATCCAGAATATTTTAGAACGAAAAATATGTAAAGGCGGATTTTCTTTGCATGAAGGCTATAATAATATTTTAATGACTTTAACAAATTTAAATTTAGATAGTACATTTTTACATAAAATAATTGAGCAATATACTTCTCCTATCCCCTCCTGTTTAGAATTAAAGGAACTTAGCGCCGTTGCATTTACTTTCAGAACTTTTGAAACAAGGAAGGTTGATGCTGCCTTATTAAAATACGAAAACCAATCTGCTCAATTTTATA
The DNA here is from genome assembly GCA_050249855.1 of Gammaproteobacteria bacterium. GTDB lineage: Bacteria > Pseudomonadota > Gammaproteobacteria > JBGSLN01 > JBGSLN01 > JBFWPS01. Next base: position 9,007 of record JBFWPS010000013.1, on the reverse strand, counting down.
TGGATGGGGCTTTAAATTTATCCGCTCATGGTGATCATATTAAAGCACTAGAAGAATTACAAAAAGTTGTAAAAAAATGGCTTACCGTCAGAGATGAAACCACAAGCTCACGTGTCGCACAAATGAGATGGTTAGATTCTTTGATTGAAAGAAAATTAATTGCCTTAAAAGCATTAGAGCCTACTATTACTTATCCTCCTGCCATATAATTTGATAGATTTAAATTTTAAAAAATCGTTCTATGATCTCCCATTTGAATATCTTTGAGGACCAATGCACGTATCTTCTCTGTGATGGAACCAGGCTTCCCTGTGCCAATGATTGAATTTTCAAATTGTACTACAGGTAGCACATCTGATGTGGTTCCAGTTATAAAAATTTCAGGTGCATTGATTAAATCATCCAATGAAATAGAACGTACATCAGTTTTTATACCATTGTCTTGTGCTATCTCAAATAACCGAATCATCGTTGTGCCTTTCAAAATATTGTCTAACTTTGGGTGTACTATTACATTGTTTTGATCAACTATCATAATATTTTCTGTAGCGCTTTCACTGATATAGCCTTTATCATCCACACTGATAACGAAATCAAGCTTACGATCAACTGCTTCTTTTTTCATAAGCACATTCGTAAGATAATTACATGATTTGATTTGCGCAAGCCATGAATCTTTAACAGGCACATTACTTAGCCCTATTGTAACTCCATTTATATATTTTACTTCAGGTAGCGGATTCAACTTCGTAATAACTACATACATTTGTGAACCTATAGAATCATAAGGATTTACAGAAAAATTTCCTGGTCCTCTAGAAATAAAAACACGTATCATTGCATCATCTTGATTAGCAACACGCAGTGTTTCTAAAATAATTTCTTTAATTTTGGCGTGGGTATAAGGTAAGTTTAAACCAATTTTCTCAGCTGAAATAGTTAACCGTTCTAAATGTTCCTCCATTAAGTAAACTGCCCTTCCAACTGATTTCATCGCTTCAAAAACACCATCGCCCCGATGAACCATGTGATCATCTATAGGTAATAACATAAACGCTGGATTTTTTATAATCCCGCCATACCATGAAGAATAAAATGCATAGTATTCACTTAAATATGAATCTGTTTGATTTTGAAGTTTATTTAAAATTTGTAATTCATCTAGTATTGGAATTAACATACAAATATTACTCTTTATTATATGATTTAAATTATTAATTCAACATCATATGTCTCTAGATGATCTTACTCAAGATAATATTTATTAATTTGATATTGTTTTTGATTAATTTATATACCACATTAAAATGTAATCAATTTCTATGATTTTGATATAAAAAAACTCGTGTGAATAAAAAATAACTTCACACGAGTTTTTAAGTTAAAGTACGACTAAAGTGATGGTTTGTTCGCACTCGCCAACTCCTTTTCTTCTAATGTGTTTCCTACATTATCAGTATTACAGGCAGCCTTAAGGTTGTTAATCGCATTTTTCGCATAACCCAATGATACTTTTGAATTGCCATACAGATCACCTAGTCCAGCACCAATCATAACACCTGCTACACCTGTTAGTGATTTTCCAACTTTTGAAACAATGAGTTTCCCGGCTTTATTACCTACTTTAACTAGCGCTGCTCCATCTGCACCTTCTAATAATCCAGATAAGCTTGCCCCAACTAAACTACCACTAACAGCACCAATACTACTTCCTGCAACATTTCCAATTTTTCCGCCAATTTTTCCTCCACTTTCAGCACCTTTACTTATTTCTTCTGAAATAATTTTCGATTTATCTAATATACTACTACTTAATGCTTTCGCAATTTTAGCTAGTTTGCTCATGATACGTCTCCTTAATTAATTTTAAAATGCAACAACATGTTGCAAAAATAAAATTAACTGAAACTTCCTTATGAAATAAGACGTATTAAATGCTGAGGGTCCTATGCTTACGTATTAACTACCTGTAAAAAAATATACGATTTTAGACTATCTTGATTGCACTTTATGAAATCATATGTTTTAATGGCCATGTAATTACTTTTAAAGGGTAAGTTATCATGTCCATACCTAAATTATTACACATGCGATTTAGTCACTTCTATAAGATGTGCTGGTAAGCACATCAATCTCTATTATTTCATTTTTTACCGCATATTTTCTAAGTAAGGACATGTTATGAAAATCGACAATAAATCTATATTTAATGCTATACCAGGCTATTTATACGATAATGCAAGTGATCAATTATCATTGTGTTTAAACCAAAATAAAATTTGTATTACAAAACGAGAAATGGACGTTTTAAAACAGTTATTACTTGGAAATACAGCGAAAATGATTGCTCGTGAACTTAATATTTCATTTAGAACAGTGGAAGGATATATTTTTTCGCTCAAATTGAAATTAGGATGTCATTCAAAAAATCATCTAATCAAACTTTGCGTTCAATTGGGTTTATTCAAACATTTCTTTCAGTAGATGTAGTTCAAACAAACTCTACCGTCTACATCTACTACTTATCCTTTTCTTCGCCCAAGGTCCAAGATGGTGGATCGCTTGCAGGAAATGATCCTTCTGACTCTTCGTCAACTAAATCATGCTCAGGAGGTGGATTTTGCTCTTCTTTTTTAGTTGTGTCTTTTTCATTTTTATTCATATTTATTTAATCCACGTTATCGTTTGAATTTAAATACAACAAATAAAATTACTTTTTCAATTTTCTCATTTCAACTTTTACGTCAGCCAAATTAAATAGCAATTTTCTTGCCATAGAAACAATGACTCGATTTGCAACACTACGATTAGCCATAATAACAATACCAGAGTTACGTGAGGGTAGTACAGCAATATAAGTACGAAATCCATCCCAAGCGCCTGTTTTATCAATTAAAGCATTTGGGTCAAAATGACGATTTGAGATAGGAACAAGTGTTGCTTTCAAATTTCCTGAGGCACCAATCCCTCTTAACAAACGTGGATAAGTAGCTGCTGTGATATGGCGAATTTGCCACCCTAAACCTTGTAACATAGCATCGGTTCTCATAAATGGCGTTTGTGATAAGCGCATAGCAGCTAAAATATTGGGTGGTGTTCCAGGCAATCCAATTGAAGCCGCCAAAAAATTCAACATATCATGTCCTGATGCCTTCAATCCCCACGAACCAGGGAAAATATCTAACTTACTATCTGATTTTCTAACGCCTGCTCCATCATAACCTTGTGCTTCTTGAGAACGAAGATGAAGTGGAATAACAAATGCAATGGGATTCATTTGCAACGGAATTAATATTCTTGAACGATAAAGCTCATTATAACTGGCATGTGTTGACTCTTCGATAGCAGCACCTAACAAACCAATTCCAAAATTTGAATAATGCCAATGACTTCCCACTACAGAAGTAGGGCGCCAATGCGCAAGATAATTTATTAAAATATTTTCATTTTTAATTTTGCGAGGCGTATAAAATGAAAATCCTGCCGTATGTGTTGCAAGATTTAACAAAGAAACATGCTGAATTGATTTCCCAGCATTAGAAATATGCGGTAGATACTTAGTAATCGGATCATTTAAACTCATTTTACCTGCATCTACTTCTAAAGCTAATAATAATCCTGTAAACACCTTTGTAACCGAACCTATATCAAAAATCGAATAATCAGTTACACGTTTTCCTGTAGATAAATTGGCATATCCAAAATGGTATGAATAAGGTTTTCCATGAATATATAATTCTACCATTACACCAGGAACTTTATTTACTCGCATAAATGATTGAATGGCTTTTGTAACTTCTATTTCGGGATCTTTTGTTGTGCTATCAGCATAGGTAATTGTAGAAGTAAATATTAAAAAAACACAAAATAGCGTTTTTATCAGCGTATCCAACATAATTTTCTTGTGCCTCATGGGAAAATTTAAAAATAGGATGCGAAATTACCATAATCGTTAAAATTGGCAAGCAGATTATGTCCAAAAAAATCAGTAGACAAATAGCAAATTTTTATTTATATTACCGTTTTAATAACGCCCTAGTTTGTAACTAACTCTTTAAAGGAAAAAGAAGATGTTATCACAAACGCCCGATGATTTTCCCCAAAGTGAGCATCGCCCTGACTCGTCTGAACTTAATTTTGGCGGTCTGTATAGATTTAGAGCATCTCATGAGCCTATCGAAAAGACTGGCGTTCTAACAACCGATGATTTAGATCGCTCATTTGGTTTATCACAAGCCGAACTTGAAGAATTCTGTAACGACATTCCAACGCATCGACCTCTTATACCAGATCCTGCATCCTTATCTCCTTCAAGACCACCTAGTTATAGACTAGCCACAACACCAGGCGGCACTAAATTAAGACGTGTTCATAGTGCTGGTCCACTAGCTGTTTATTCAGACCGCAAGATCACTTCTCCACTCAAACCAAACACTCCTTCTTTTTATACCGTAGATGATTCTGCGGTTTTACCCGCACCTACATCAGGGCGGAAATATCAAGAATTCAAATTAACACAAGAAATTTATAAAACAATTTGTGAACAACGACAGAGTAAAAAATCTCGACGTCGCAGTCAAAGCACTGTCATGGGAAAAAGTGGTAAGAAAAAAGAGGCGAGCGCAAATAAAGAAGCCGAATTACTAGGTCTAGAACACCAAAGAAATTTTGAGTGGTTACATTTAATCGCACATTTTATGAGAGGCATGGAAAGTCAAGTGCCAGAAAATTTAGTTGGCGGAACCGATGCTGCAAACACCTCTATGATGTTTATTGAAGAACAAATTCCAAAACTACTAGCTACTTTTAGTGATGGGGTTATTATTAAAGTTGCAGCTGATCTATTACCAGAAACTCATTTTGCAAGCACCATTTATTATTCGATTGAAATTATTCAACCTACGGGAGATAGCATACCCTTTAAAACATTTATTTTTAACGCCTTAACCACAGCGAAACCCAGCATTGTGGCTAAAAGTTATACCGAGGTTTATTTTTCTGCTTTGATGAAAAAAGTAGCTGAACAACTCCAAGTTGGATCTCAAGAGAGACTTGAGCCAACACCGCTTACTTATGATGATGAATCATCAGATGATGAACACAGCGAAAGCAAGAGCGAGAGGGCACTAACGGGCGATTCAACTACTACGAGTGGTCAAAAGCGTATCAGAGAAGATGATATTGATTCAGATGCTCAATGGCTAGCTTTTGATGACAGTCAAGGTAGTACTCCTTCAACAGAACCTAGTCAAGGTAGTACCTCTTCAACCGAACCTAATCAAAGCAGCTCATCATTTACTTCTTTATTGCTAAGTGGTTTATTTGGACTTCTAGGTAAGCAACCTAAAATTGGAGTAAAAGAAAATTCAGATTCTAATGTCAAACTTAATGGAGGTGCCACTTAAAATAAAGCTAAAATGATTTTATACTAAAAAACTAACACGTTAAAAAAATAACAAAATAAAAATAATAATAAAAAGAGGACGTAGGTTATGTTTCTTTATCTTAAAAAACCATATGAATATCTATCATCTTATCATTTTGTCTTAAATCTTAGTCCAAATGAGTGGGCCGGAGAAATTCCCCAACATAAAACAATATTAGCTTCAATTATTCGTGATTGTTCTTATACTCCTAACAAAACACCACTATGGCATGATCTCTGTCTATATCATTTTGGCGTATTTGTTAATCCTGATACGACTGAGGAAAATGCTCGATTGATTTTTCAAAATATCGTTAAAGAAGCTGCATTTGTTGAAACGCAAGCTGCATTTGTACAATTACATCAAAATATCGAAACTTGTTTAGCAAAAAATGATTTTTTTAATGCATTTATGTTAAGTTTATGTATACCTTTTCATTATTATGGTCCTATCGGACATTTAATACGTTCAAAAGTATTTCAAAAAGCCATAGAAACAATTCAACAGGATCAAATTAATCTTGAGATAGCCAAGCATTTATTACAACAGTATTATCAAGACTATGGATATCCAGGTGAACATCTTATATCAGCATCAAAAGCCGAAGTACTTGAAGGATTTTGTACAATATTTCTAGCACATGTTTATACTTCTCAAAAATACTATGATTTCACACGTTTTCAAACAGCGATCAATGAATTAAGATTTAATATTATAATTACTGAATCGTATGGTGATATAAATCAAATGGTAGCAGCTGGTGAGAACTTTTGTTCATTGGTAATAAGAAATGTAACTGCTGCACAATCGAATGCACGACATATGATTGGAGAACAGCATGTAACACCTAACCAGAATAAAATTGACTTCGCGCCATCGTGTGTTTAACCTTAGGAAATCTCACTATAATAAGGCAGTTTGATGCAACAAGATTGTTTACAACGTTTTATCTTTGAACACTCTGATGTTCGCGGCGAAATCCTTCGATTAAATAAAAGCTTTAAAACCATTACTGAACAACATTATTATCCTACACTCATTCGTCAGTTATTAGGAGAAGCACTAACCACTTCGATTCTTTTAACCGCAACGATTAAATTTTCTGGAAATTTGACTTTACAATTTCAAACAAACAATGATAGACCTGTTAAGTTATTAGTAGCACGATGTGATCAAAATTTTAATATCCGTGGTCTTGTGCAATTCAACGAGTCATTATTAAAAGACATCAAAACAAGCACCGCTTTACTAGGAGAAGGTCAGCTAGTTGTAACCATTTCTCCAGACAATTCAGTTCAACCTTATCAAAGCATTATTCCGTTACATGATCAAGGCATCGCACAAAGCCTTGAAAATTACTTTGCTCAATCAGAACAACTTGCTACTCGTATATGGCTCGCATCTTCTGAAAACAGTTGTGCAGGAATTTTATTACAGCTTTTACCAGAAAAAGCATCACGTGAACGAGAATTTTTTTGGGAACATGCTGTTCGTATTGGTGAGACAATAACACCTGAAGAATTACTAACACTGCCAAGTGAAACCATTTTACACCGTCTTTATCACGACCAAGATATTCGTCTTTTTGATACCCAACCAATCCAGTTTAAATGTCACTGTAGTAAAAAAGGGATGGAAAATGCGATTCGCACGTTAGGTGAACAAGAAGCCATGTTATTAATTGACGAGAAGCAATGCATTACAGTCACTTGTGAATTTTGTAACAGCTATTATAATTTTGACAAAGTTGATGTAGCAAATATTTTTCATCACACTTAGGACTTTTTAAATGAATACTTATGAAACACATGGAGGTACCTTAGGACATTGGGCACGACGGATGTTTCATTTATCTATGTTCTTCATCCCCTTTTTTTATTATTGGGGCAATATTTATTTTCCTACATTAATTGACCCCGTTAAAAACCAAACAGTGAGTGCAATTGTTTTAATTATTTTACTTTTTGAATTTATCCGTTATAGAAATGGCTGGACTTTATTTGGTCAGCGCAGTTATGAAGCAAAACAAATATCTGCACTTGCACAAACTACTTTAGCCGTAGGTATCGTTTTATTAATTTCACCTAAAATAGGATTATATCAGGCAGCCATTGGAACACCGTTAATTTGTGCCTTAGCATTGACGGATCCACTGATGGGTGAATTACGAAAATTGCATTTTTCTTATTATTGGATACTAAATTTAGGCTTATTGTGCATAACGATTGTCTGGATACTGAGTGTTATCGTATTACATACTCCTTGGATATTACTTCCTTTTGTCATTCCTTTAACTATTTTAGGTGAGGTTATCAAAACACCCATCGTTGATGATAATCTATTAATGTTATTTTTTCCTTTGCTAGCAGTTATATTAATAATGCCTTGGATATAATTTTAAAAATAGGAATCCCTTTATGTATAAAAATGAATATGAACACAAATATTTTATAAAAAACGCATTAGCCTGGAAAGGTTCTGTAACACCAAGAATATTACTCCGTGTTTTAGTTAGCACCTTTTACTCTGTTCTTATTCTAACTTTATATCATTATTTTCCTCAAATCACATTTCCATTTGGTCCTTTCGAATTATTTGGTATTGTTCTAGGTTTATTACTAGTTTTCAGAATTAATGCAGGTCATGATCGCTGGTGGGAAGCTAGAAAAATTTGGGGAGGAATTGTAAATCAATCAAGAAATCTTGCTTATGATATCCTAAGTTACGGTACTAACATCACATGGAAAAAGGAAACATTACGTTGGGTTATTGCTTTTCCATATGCGTGTCAAGAAACTCTTTCGGGTGAAAAACTCGAACCATCTATTCTTAAAAAATATTTTTCTGAAAGAGAGCTTGCAACGATATACAATGGTTCCCATATACCGAGTTACATCAATATTCAAATTGCTAAACAACTAAACTTAGGAAAAAAACATGGGTTTTTTGATGGTTACGTGTTTTTACAACTTGATAAAGAACGAGCTGATTTAATTAATCATATAGGTGCTTGTGAACGTATTTTAAAAACTCCCATGCCCTTAGTCTATGCAATCAAATTACGACGATTTATTCTTATTTTTTTACTAATTTTACCATTTGCACTATTAGAAAAAGCCGGAAACATGACACCATTTTTTGCTTTGTTAGTTTCCTATCCTTTGTTTTCGTTGGATCAAATAGGTGTAGAGCTACAAAACCCATTCTCTTATCGAAATTTAAGTCATTTACCACTGGATGACATTTGCCAAACAATCGAAAAAAGTGTTTTACTTGCTAAAAACAGATATGAAAGCGACGACAAACATGAATAAAGCATATAATTCAAATCTTTGGACTATGTGCATGCATTTCAGGACATGCATCTGCTAACATTATTTTAGAATCACCAATCTTTAATTCTGCATGACCAATACGACCACCATCATATTCCATACGAAATTCTTCTTTTGCTTTAAATACTTTTTTATAAAATGTAATCGCTTTCGCGGCGTTTTCTAGGATAAGGTAAGGTGTAACACTATCATAACCTTTTTGAATAGCTGATACTTTTTTCTTGTTAGGTTTTGAGATCGGAAGAG
>JBFWPS010000012.1:0-18291 GCA_050249855.1 Gammaproteobacteria bacterium | reverse complement strand
CCACTGGTATTAAGAGTAGTAGATTCAAGAAAAGAAAATGGAACATTCAAGAATTGATTGTGTGTAACATCTGTTTCAAAACGGCTGTTAACATAACCAACACGTGCATACAATGTTGTATTTTCAGTAACTTTAACACCTGGTAATAAAGCAGCACCTAAGGTGTAATTCATCTTTACTGAGCCTTGATCAGAGCCACCGAATGTTGGAGCAAATGGATCTAGCGGATCAAAATTTGTAACGAATGTATGGTTGTAATCACCTTTTAGTGAACTGATTAAACCAAATAATTCGATACCTAATGTGTAGCGATCTTCAAACACCATGTTGTAACCAACATAAAGATCACCGTCAACACCTTGACCACTCCAATCGAAATTGCTATTTCTGAAAAGAGCTGGATCTTCTGGATCTACTGCGCCAAATGATCTTGTGTTGAAATTAGTTTCGAATTGACCCATGTCAATGCTTACACCAGCACCGATGTAGAACGCGCCGGTGTGATGTGGTGCAGGAACTGGTGCAAAACTTCCGCCATTAGCTAAAGCAACAGTAGAAGTTCCAAGAACTAATGCAGCTAGTAAAGCTTTTTGATTAAACATCATAGGTAATGCCCCCTCTATTTTAACTATAGTTAAAACTTATTATTAAATTTAACAACTTATTCCGAACCTCAAAAATAACATCAGTAAAAAAATAAGAGAAGTGATTTCTTTTTCTTTACAATATTTTTGAGCACTTCATTTAATTTACGAACGCGCATTATCTACAGAAAAGACAGATGATGTCAACGCCCGAAATTAAAAAATATTTTAAAGTTAATTAACTTCACTTTTTTACTTCGAACACAAAATATGCAAAACAACTGCATACGGACGACATTATTGCGATACTTTTTTATGATTGTCAAATATTTTCTTAATACATTTTAACTTTATTTAGTTTTGAATGATCATATTTTAATTAGGTAAATCATCTGTTTGAAATACCTTTTTCAAATCTCTTTCTGAAGCTATTGATTTTATTGATTATTTTTATTTTTGTTCAATGAACATACTTTAAAATATAACTTAAGTTTTCTAAAATTAAAATTTCTAATGATCGCAATATTACGTATTAAAAATTGATCATTACCGGAAATTAAACTTTTTTTAGCTTTTTCGAATATAAAATAATCAACATATTAAGCTGTCGACAATTATCTTAGGATACTTTAACATTCCTGCTATTCAATTTTGTTAATTTAACTAGCTAGATGCGAACACTTATATATAGTATCTAAGCATAAACCTTATTTGATGCAAGAGCACAATATGTTCAAAAGAAAATTGTTTTCCACCACCTTATTTTTCTTACTTTTTGCTTTTGCACAAATTAGTTCAGCTGCAAACTTAATTGAAGTGTACGAACAAGCACAAAAAAGTGATCCAGTCTATCAAAGTGCGTGGCAAACTTACCTTGCCGCAACACAATTATATCCAGAAGCTCGTGCGGCATTACTGCCAAATTTTGCTTTTAATGGGCAAATTTCTCAAAACCAAGCTGCAATTTATGCAAATGCTTTTTCCCCTCAAGACATTTCTGGGAATTTTAGTGATCAGTATTATACATTAACGCTATCTCAACCCATTATTAATATCGCAGCATTTCAACAATTACATATCGCACGTACTCAAGTTTTACAAGCTGCCATAGTTTTTGCAGCAGCTGCACAAGATTTAATGATCCGCACAGCAACGGCTTATTTCGCAGTATTAGAATCAGAAGATACATTACGATACACGCAAGCTGAAAAGCGAGCCATCGGACAAGAATTAAATCAAACGAAACAACGTTTCGAAGTAGGTTTAGATGCCATTACTTCAGTTTATAACGCTCAAGCTAGTTATGATCTCGTCGTTGCACGTGAAATTTCTGATAAAAATCACGTCATTAATACTAGAGAAGAACTTCGGCAATTAACCGGTGTTTATTATGAAAATCTTGATACATTGAAAAGTAAATTACCTTTGCTAAAACCGGATCCTCTCAGTATTGACAAATGGGTAGCCTATACAACTGAACAAAATCTTAATTTAAAGGCGAGCAATTATGGTGTAGTTATAGCAAAACAAACCATTACTGAAAACTTTGCGAATGGATTACCCGTATTATCTGCTAATGCTAACTATATACGTGAAAAACCGGATCCTGTTTCTTTTATTTCGCCTGTTAATGCTCAAAGTGAAAGTATAGGAGCACAATTACAAATACCAATTTATCAAGGTGGGTTAATCATCGCTCAAACACGACAAGCAAAATACAATTATCAAAAAGCAATTTCTGATCGTGAAAACATATATAGACAAACAACTGTATCAACACGACAAGAATACAATAATATTATAGCTGGCATTAGTAAAATTTTAGCTGATAAGCAATCGATCAAATCCAATCAAAGTTCTGTAGATACGACGCAAGCATCTGTTGCTGCAGGTACACGAACGATTGTTGATTTGTTAATTACACAACAGAATCTTTATCAGGCTTATCAAATACTTGCACATGATCAATATGCTTATATTCTGGATACACTGAAATTAAAACAACTCGCGGGTTCGTTAAACGCTAAAGATATAAGAATTGTTAATTCTTGGCTTGGCAGAGCCTCACAAAAAGTTATATTTGGTGAGACATCAAACAATTACGAAAAAGTACCAACTGTAAATTTTGATTCAATCAATCAAAATAATATAGATAATAATCAACTTAATTTACCAGATATACCCCAAAACGAAATACCAACTAATCCTGATACTTCCAGTGATACAAAAAATAATAAGGTGTCAATTGCCAATCCTTTCGAGGAAAATAATCAATATGATGCAAGTACTGAGCCAACGGATTTAATAAGCATAGTTAATTCGCCTAAAACAGAACAAAAAAATATTACAAACGATGAGAAGAAAAAAATAAAAAGTTAAAGATTATAATACAGCGTCAATCAACTCAACATGCTTTGCTAAAGCACCTCTATTTTTTACCACGACATTGCGTGCTTGCTCACCCATCTTTTTGCACAATGTTTCATCTTGTAAAAATGCAATCACTACATCTGCTAATTCATGTGGCTCTTGAATTTGTTTAATGGCTTCAGCCTTTAACAAGAGTTCAGTAATGGCCACAAAATTATGCATATGAGGCCCGGTAATAGCTAACTTTCCTAAAACAGCAGGTTCTAATAAGTTATGACCACCTACTGGAATTAAGCTGCCACCAACAAACGCGAGATCGGCTAAATCATAATACAATAACATTTCACCAATACTGTCTCCAAGAAAGATCGTTGTTTCTTCTGTGCAGACTTGATTTTTACTTCGTCGCGCAATTTTAAAACCATGTTTTGTGCATAATTCAGCAACTTCATCAAATCGATCAGGGTGTCTTGGCACAAGCAACAACAAACAATTTGGTACTTTTTCTAAAATGATTTTAAACATTTGCAAAATAAGTTCTTCTTCGCCTTGATGAGTACTAGCACACAAAAAAACAGGTCGTTTTATTCCCAGTAAAGGTCTTAATGCAGCTAATTTAGTTTCATGATCATCCGGAACACTGATATCAAATTTGATACTTCCCGTGACGCTAATACGTTTTTCAGGCATCCCTAAACGCATATAACGTTTTGCTTCTTCTTCAGTTTGTACCGCAATCTGTGTAATTTGATTCAACATCTGCCGTGTTAATGGCTGAATTTTTGCATACCTCTCAACAGAACGAGCAGACATTCGCGCATTCGCTAGAAAAACTGGAAGACCAGCTCGATGACAACAAGCTAATAAATTTGGCCACAATTCAGTTTCTAGAATAATCAATAATTTAGGTTTTACAATTTTAAGAAACTTGTTGATTAACCAGGGTAAATCATACGGAACATATACATGATAAACTGTGTCATTGAAAACAGCTTTTACTCTTTCTGAACCACTAGGCGTCATTGTTGTAATGCTAATCAATGTATCAGGATAACGAAGTTGTAATGTTTTGATAAGCGGAATGGCTGCAATCACTTCTCCTAATGACACCGTATGAAACCAAATACTATTTTCCTGCTGTGGTTTTGAAATAATACTAAAACGTTCTAGCACACGTTTACGATATCCTGGCAGTTTACGACCTCTCCAGTAAAGCCTCAATAAAATAAATGGTATTGCGATAGTATAGCAGAACGTGTAAATATAACGCATATAGAAAATGCCTTTCTTATTAATGCCAGTTTGATATAATTTCATGAATTATAACGATGAATGAACGTCAAATAAAGGAAAGAAAATACTTATGCCAAAATTTTTAATCTCAGCATCCATCCTTTCTGCAGATTTTGCTCGGCTTGGTGACGAAGTCCAACAAGTGTTAAAAGCGGGTGCTGATTTAATCCACGTTGATGTAATGGATAACCATTATGTCCCAAATTTAACTTTTGGCCCCATCATCTGTCAGGCTTTGCGTCATCATCATATCGAAGCACCCTTAGATGTACATTTGATGATAAAACCAGTAGACCGCATTATTCCTGATTTTGCTGCAGCTGGCGCGACGATGATCACCTTTCATCCTGAAGCTTCCGAACATGTACATCGTACCATTCAATTAATTCATAGTCATGATTGTAAAGCAGGTCTTGCATTTAATCCTGCAACGCCACTCGATCACTTAGATCATGTAATAAATGACATTGATCTGATTTTGATAATGTCTGTTAACCCCGGATTTGGTGGCCAACAATTTATTCCCAGCATGTTAGATAAAATTTCAGCAACTAGAAAAAGAATTACTGCAAGTGGTAAAGAAATTTTATTAGCAGTAGATGGTGGGATTAATCCTGAAAATATTGCAGACGTTGCAAAAGCTGGTGCTGATATGTTTATTATGGGCTCAGCTCTTTTTAATAGTAATGATTACCAACAAACGATTCAATCAGTTCATAAAAATTTAAAAAAGGTATCCCCGTGAGTATTAAACTAACATTAGAAAAACTTAGTAAAAAACAAGATTTAAATGAAGCTGAAACCTCCGAGCTAATGCAAGTTATCATGTCTGGCGAAGCAACACCTGCTCAAATTGGTGCAACCTTAATGGGATTACACGTGAAAGGTGAAACACTTGAAGAAGTGTATAGTACAGCTAAAACAGCACGACAATTTATCGAAGCAATCAGTATCAATAACAAACATTTAATTGACTTAGTCGGCACTGGGGGCGATAAAGCTAATTTATTTAATATCTCTACTTTGGCAGCTTTCGTTGTCGCTGCAGCTGGTGGAAAAGTTGCTAAACATGGCAATAAAGCATTTTCGAGTCGTTCGGGTAGTGCAGATGTTTTATCTGCTGCAGGTTGTAATCTTGAATTGCCTAAAGAAAAAATTATTGAGTTAATTGAAACTGAAGGTTTTGCATTTTTATTCGCACCACTTTACCACCCAGCAGCTAGAAGAGTGGCAGAAATTCGTAAAGAATTAGGTTTTCGTACTATTTTCAATTTATTAGGTCCTTTAACAAACCCAGCTGGCGTAAAAAAATATGTTATTGGTGTTAATCATACTAAATGGTTGCCAATTTTTGCCGAAATTTTACTTCGTTTTGGAACCGAACATGCTTTAATTATTCATTCCGAAGATGGGTTAGATGAGGTTAGTTTAGCAGCCCCCACAACTGTTTTAGAACTAAAAAATAATGAAATAAAACATTTAGTTATCAACCCTGAAATGTTCGAGTTGAAGCGACAAGATTTAACACCATTGAAAATTAAAAATGCTCAAGATAGTTTAAGATTATTTAATTCTGTCATAAACCATAAACCTGGCCCTTGGTGTGATATTGTAGCATTAAACGCTGGATTAGGAATATATGTTGCTGGCTTGGTATCGAATATTACTGAAGGTGTTACAAAAGCTATGCAAATCATTCATAACGGTGCTTTAAAAAATAAATTTAACAGTTACATTGTTAAATCGAATCAATAAGGTACAAATATGAACGATTTGCTAAAAAAAATTATCGCCCATAAAAAAACAGAGGTTGCCCGTTGTAAAGAAAAACTCTCTTTGCCAAACCTAGTTAAAATGATTTCGACACTAGAACTTTCGCGTCCGTTTGTTGAATCTTTAGAAAAAAAAGTCAAAATAAAACAACCCGCTGTGATTGCGGAAATAAAAAAAGCGTCTCCTAGCAAAGGAATTATTCGTGAAGATTTTGATCCAATTGCAATCGCTAAAAATTATGAACAAGCTGGTGCTACTTGTCTTTCCATATTAACTGATGCCGAATTTTTTCAGGGTCATCCACAATATCTAGCCGAAATTCGAAATGTAACAACGTTACCCTTATTAAGAAAAGACTTTATTATCGACCCTTATCAAATTTATGAAACAAAGGTACTGGGTGGTGATTGCATATTATTGCTTGTGAATGTCTTATCAGATTTTGAATTAAAAGAATTTATAAAATTAGCAGATGAATTAAAACTTGATTGTTTGCTTGAAGTGCATACTTATGATGAACTGGAACGAGCACTTCAACTAAATACTCGTCTAATCGGCATTAATAACCGTAATTTAAAATCGTTTGAAACAAAACTCGAAACCACCTTATCATTAGTAAAATATATACCGAAAGACAAACTCATCGTTACTGAAAGTGGCTTAAAAACTCGAGAAGATATTCTGTTAATGGAAGAAAATAATATTTATGCTTTTCTTATCGGTGAAACACTTATGAAAGAAAAAAATCCAGGGAATAAATTACGTGAGTTATTTTATCCATAATATTGTAAAAAATTTGAAAGAAAAAAAATATTTAATACTTTTTTTATGTTTTTTTCTATTTTCTTGCGCAAGCATGAGCAAAAACCCACCTTTGTCAACCAAACTACCCAAAGAGTTTCGAATCGCCACTTATAATATTAATTTCGGTGAAACTTATAAAATTACAGCACCTCAAAAAACATTAAAAGCAATAAAAGCCATTAATGCCGATGTTATTTTATTACAAGAAAATACCTCTGCATGGTCTTCCTATTTTAAAATGCATTTAAAGGATCTTTATGGCTATCAATACTTCAAACCTTACCACAACGGTGGAGGCATGGGCTTTTTAAGTAAATATCCATTAACAACTGAATGGTACGGTCATTCACATATTGGCTGGGATCCTGCTTGGATAGTTAGTGTGAACACAAACATAGGAAAACTACAAATTTTGAATGTCCATTTAACGCCACCATTAATAACACCTACTAATGTAGGATTTTTATTTAGGGGGGG
Organism: Gammaproteobacteria bacterium; assembly: GCA_050249855.1. Classification (GTDB taxonomy): domain Bacteria; phylum Pseudomonadota; class Gammaproteobacteria; order JBGSLN01; family JBGSLN01; genus JBFWPS01. Next base: position 10,990 of record JBFWPS010000012.1, on the reverse strand, counting down.
TTTTATAACGCCTGATATTCGATATCGTGAAATGCAATTTTATAAACATCAGCTTAAACCACACATGTCAACTATTATAGCCGGCGATTTTAATGAAGGGAATTCCGGTAAAGCAGTAAAATATTTACAATCTCAAGGTTTTAAAGACGCTATTGTTCGTGGCAATATCAGAGGCTGTACTTGGACCTGGTATATAGGTTTGTTAAAGTTATGTAATCTTTACGATCATATTTTTTATACTCAAGCTTTAGAATTACACGACGTCAATGTATTACGTGCAGGAGATTCTGATCATTATCCTGCTAGTGCTGATTTTGTTGCAAAGCATAAACAAACTAATTAATATAGGTTCTTATATGAAAAAAATACTCTACATTCTTTTATATGTGTGCTTATTAAGCTTACTTTGTGGCTTTAGCTGGCATAGCAAAACCTATAGAATAAACCATAGCCTTCAACCAGTTTATCAACCTTATATTATACAAGACCTAGTGCTCTCGCCTTTCAACAACGTCATTGTTAAAGCTAATGTTGATGTCACTATCATTGCTGGAGAACCATCACAAACAATCACTGTCAGTGGTCCAAACCAGGGGAAACCTTGTCTAGACCTTTCTGTATCGAACAATACCTTAATCATTGTCAGCAAGGAACCACATGTACCCTGTGCTCGTTTGCAAATGGTTATCACCGTACCTGAGTTGAAAGCCGTTACACAACTTGGTCCTGGAACTGTCACGCTAAAAAATATGAATGGGCAACATTTTAATGCAACGATTAATGGTAGTGGTTCTTTAACTGCATCAGGCAAAAATATAAATATTGGTATGTTAACTGTGAATGGGCCTGGCACAGTCAAAATAAATGGTTACGTAATACTTAATAAATTACTTTACAACGGTTCAGGGCAATTACAAATTTATTGGGTTGATAGTCATGACTTATCTATCGTTAGTTTTGATCATGGCCTTATTCAACTTGCTGGCAGAGCAGATCTCATGCATGCTGTATTATATGACCATGCACATTTGGACGCGCGATTTTTACGTACAAAAACAGCGTTTGTTCATACCATGGCAAGATCTCAAGCGGATGTTGCCGTTACAAAGATGCTTTACACCTTTGCACTTAATAACAGTAATATTTACTACTTCGTTGCGCCGATTTTCTTAACAACCGATAATCGTAGCTCAGGCAACGTACTGAATATGGCGGCCATTCATAAAGCCATATTAGAATTCGACCCTCATATGTTTGATTAATCACTCAATATAACCTTGTGAATACAACTCAACAAATGTCATTAGTTGTAAATTTGGCCTAACTAATTTATATTTGTTCTCTTAACTCCGGAATTTAAACCCTATGAACATTTCATTCGAAGATTTTGAAAAAGTTGATTTGCGTTCTGGTACGGTTGTAAAAGTTGAAACCTTCCCTAAAGCAAAAAAGCCTGCTTATAAAGTTTGGGTTGATTTTGGTTCGCAAATTGGGGTTAAACAAACTTCCGCACAAATCACCATTAATTACACGCCTGAAACATTGCTTGGTAAAAAAGTAGTTGGCTGCATTAATTTAGAACCCAAAAATATCGCGGGATTCACCTCTGAGTTTTTATTAGTTGGTTTTCAAGATGAAAATCAAGCGGTTAGTCTAGCGGCTGTTGAACCCGGCGTTCCAAACGGCCAAAAGCTCTATTAACAGGACTTACGAAAAAGATAGCTGTCATTGCGAGACCTGCGTTTTTTGCAGGTCGTGGCAATCCAGAACTGACTATCTATTTCAACTCAGTAACTAGATTGCCACGGCCCACACAATACGTGGGCCTCACAATGACAATCGTTTGCTAACAATGCATCGAACATTTTTCTTAAGTCCCGATTAATTTAACCCTTTAAAAACAGACCATACTCCGAGAATGCACGCCATTTTCGGAGTATGGTCCATTTGCCGCCTTTTTAAAAGGTGGCCGCTTCGCGTTTTTGGCGAAGCGGGGGAATTTTACATCGGTGAAAAATTATCCACCTTTGCCAAAACATTATTGCGTCAATTAAATCAACGCCCTCACCCCCAGCTGGTTGGGGAAATTGTAGGGTGGATTAGGCGCTTTAGCGCCGTAATCCACCGTTACGTTTTGGTGGATTACGGGCCTTGCGGCCCTAATCCACCCTACAATTCTGTCGTCATTGCGAACACAAGCGCAGCCGGTGCGCAATGACGAGGTGAAGACTTTGATTTTTAAGGGGGAGAATCGCGATTCTCCCCCTTAAATGCAAGCACGAAACTTGTTTCGTGTGAAACACTCAATCCAGCTATTGCCACACCTTGCACAAAACGCAAGGCTCGCAATGACGGCGGTTTTTGTAAATCCTATTAGTCACAAAAAAAATTTTATTTATTCTTGTCACTTACCAAAGGGCAAATCTTAAACCAATTACATAAAACCCCATCATAATTGCTTAACTTATAATTCGAAGTAATTTGGCTTATTTCATTCCAGGGAATAAAAATAATTTTATTTTTATCATTAACAGCTTTAACCAACATGCCAGAGCTAAATGTTCGTAAAATCACGAAATCGTTTATTATTCTATTCGGTTTAATATAGATTAGTTCACTAGAAAACGTTTTTGAAATGTCATCATATGCTTGTTTATATCCAAACCCAAAAGTCAAACAAGCTAAGACGAGAAAAGCAGAAAAAAATATTTTATATGGAAAAATATTATATCTATCGAATATATAAAAAAGCCAAATTAAAAACCATGGAACATTTGCTATTAAATAAACTGTAAAAAAGTGCCCAAAAATAATATAAAAGATGAAAGATAATAATGATGCGATTGGTATAATCCACTTGAAGAGGAATAACCAAGGCATCGCTCTATTTCTACGTGTTTTTTCTGGATCTTTACAGTTAGAGGCTATACCTTCTCCAGACATTCCCCTCTCAGTATATTTGAGCCCCAACTCTATTAAATATGCTATAACAATACCAATAACAATTGTGGGTGACTAAATTAACGCGGTATTTGTAATATCCGATATAAAAACTGGCATCTGCTTTAAAAGAAAGATCCAACGCAAAAAAATACGCGTAATTATATGAAACAGAAGCAATAAAACTTCCCGCAATTATTAATTTTACTAAGCTTCCAATAGTGGGCAATTTATTATTTATTTGATTTTCCATATCAATTCCTTTTATTATTTATCTCCCCCAAAATACTTCTTCAAACCCTCGCGCCAGGGTAAAACTAAAATATCATCTAATTGGATACTACGTTTAATATCCGCGAAACAAACGGCTTCACAATCACCAAAATCTTTTGCAAGTTTCCGTAAAGTACTTAATTGCCCTGATTTAATTTCCGTTGCGCTTTTTATTTCAATGAATAATACAGGCTGACCTGGGCGTTCAACGATCAAATCGATTTCAGCATCATCTTTAGTTCTAAGATAAGAAAAACGAAATTCAGAATGATAGTATGAAGCTAGTTTAAAAGCTTCTAAAATAATAAAATGTTCAAATGCCTCACCGTATGCACTTGTTTGTGGTGATAATGGAATGCTAAGTTGTCGTGCTAACGCTCTTGAAACACCTAAATCAAAATAATAAAACTTAGGCTTTAAGCTAAATCGTTTACGAAAAGATGTTTCAAATGGTTCCAATAAATAGCCTACTAATGTGTCTTCTAAAATATTAAAATATGATTTTATCGTTTTATCATCAACACCTACATCGCGACTTATATTTTTATAATTGATTATTTTACCATTACATTGCGCTGCGATTTCCAAGAATCGACGAAAAGGTTCATACCGTCGTATAATTTGTTCACCCCAAACTTCTTCTTTTAAATAAGTCAATGCGTAGGCCTGAAGAAATTTGATACGCGATTCATCATTTTCTAATACTGAGATCGTTGGTAATGTTCCAAACCTTAATGCTGTATTTAATTCAAAATGACTACCTAACTCAAGAAATGACAAAGGATATAAATGATATATAAACGCTCTACCAGCTAGTAAATTTGCACCACCATATTTTAATTTACGAGCACTTGAACCACTCATGATAAATATTTTGTTTGACGACTCTATAAGAGAATGAACAATGTCTAATAATTTTGGTACTTTTTGAATTTCATCAATCACAACATAATGCACATCATCAGACAGTGCATTAACCATTGAAATTAATAATTCTGGATTTCTTAAAAATTGATCTTCTTCGGATGGTTGCAGTAAATCAAGCCACAAACTATTCTTGCCATCAAAACAATGGCGCAGGAGTGTACTTTTTCCTGTATTGCGTGCACCAAACAGAAACAAGCTTTGTTTTTTAGGTAGAACTAATAGTCTTCGGAACATACTCCGAGAATGTACGCCATTTTCGGAGTAAAGTCCACTCTATTTTTAATAACAATTGGGCTGACTGCAGCGGTGTTCTAGTGGGATCACTAAGAGTGTTATTTCAATACGGCGGTTATAGAAGCTGCCAAATGAATTGCCGTTCGTTGCGACAAAATCAGTTCCATCAGCGCCTCTGGTTTCAATCTTGTCATATTCAATACCATGGGTCCAAAGATACTCAGCGACACTTTGCGCTTGCTTCAGTGTTAAAGCACGGCTAGCTGAACGTTCATAAACACTATCACTATATCCAGTAATCATCAGTGGAACGTTTCCAAAACGTTTTAAAAAGGCAACAACACGATTCAAAATAGGAGAAGAGGACGGATAAATCACTGCATTCGTGTAACTAAACTGAAATAATTTATCGGTTGGAATAATAATGCGTAAATTTTGTCCCAACTGAATGACTTGAACACCTTCTTCTGCTAAACGTTGCAATTGTTTGTATGTTTTTTCACCACCCCAATGATACTTACCAGTCCCCCACCAACTGTGAAAATTATTATTAATTTCTGGATCAGCAAATGGCCCTCTGTTGTAAGGCAGTGTTGAGCCAGGATGTGCTGGATTTACAAAAGGTGTAGAACAGGCTGATAAAATAAAAATCAGCAAGGTCATAATTGTAAGCTTATTATACATTTTAATCCCTTTTAAAAGCTTTTGGGCAAGTATATACACTGCCGGATAAAAATACGAGTAGGATCAATCTACAGCTTGACATACTAGTGCCTTCTTGCTTCAATCTGGTACTATATATAGTAGAATTTTCCATGGTTTTAATGCACAGGACTTAAGATCCACACTATGAAAAAAATTATTTTTATTTTATGTTTCGTGTTCATTTTATCTGCATGTGTTTCAGAACACATGCCTCCCGAACCCAAGAAAGGTGATCCTTCTAGTGTTAAGTTAGCTGAAGCAGCCGTTGCGGTCAGTAGCTCTATACAAACACTGGAAGGAATTAGAAAAACTGAATTCCCATCTTTCAAAAAAGAATTAGTTGATCCCAATGCAAGTGGCATGAATTTTTATGCATCGGTTGATTGGGTTGGCCCCATAGGTCCACTTGTCGAACGCTTAGCAAATGCCAGCGGTTATAGGCTACGAGTACTTGGAACGCCACCGGCTATTCCTATTATTGTTTCACTTTATGAAAAAGATACGCGAATCGCTGAACTTTTACGCGACGCAGATTTTCAAGCAGGCACTAAAGCGAATATTGTAGTTTATCCGAACTCAAATATTGTTGAACTTCGATATAATCGCAGTTAATTATTAAATTGAATAACCATAGTATTCAGATGAAAAAAAATTCTATCAAAAATAAAGTATTCAAAGGGGTTTTAATAATCACTGGGATGCTTTTACTTTCAAATTGTGCTTCTGTAGCGCCTAGAACAAAACCAGGAACAGGTTCTATTCAAGAATTACAAGAAATTAACCTTAATAGTCTTGGCAAAATGCGTGGGCTTAATGTTCCTAAATTACGTTATGCTGCTTTAAAAGATATGGCATTAAGCCTAGGTGCACAAGCAGGCCTAGCGTGGCGCGGAAAACAAATCAATCATATTTTAACTGGTGAAGAAAAAAGATTGAATAATGCATATAATTTTTATGGTTTATTACTAACTCATGATATTTTGCCACCTGTACTTGAAGAAAGTGATACGACTTTAAATTTAGCTGACCCCGATACGATTCGTTTATCTGATAAAATCTATCGCATTGTTAATCAAGCACGTTTTGTCACAGCTCCGCCAACTTGGCGTGATTATTTATGGATAAATTTCACTGAGCCAACCATTCCTGAAAATTCTTTTTTACCGCGCACAAAAATCGAACGTGATATGTGGCGCTATTATGTAGCACATGGCTGGAAAAATGGCGTTGCGCAAGCAAATGAAATTTTTAGTGCTAACCTTGCTCGATTAAATCGAGACTACAAAGGAATGATTTTATATAGAAAACTTTACTCAGAACATATGGTCAGCGCGCCTTATGTTTCAAAAACCGAATTAGGTATTACTGGTAATTCAAATGAAATGAATATAGGTGATCGTATTTTACGTATTACTTCCAAACCAGAATTAAACTTACAAGGAAATACTTGGAAGCCTGCTATTGTAAAACAAGATAATAGTTCAAAAGAACCGATGGGACCTTATTATCAAAATGGCGAATAAGGATCATATTAATGCCTGATGAAATTGAAGATCATATTCTACCGAATGAACCTACACGTTTTGCCCCCGTTCATTTAGATCAACTCTTATTGTTTTGTGAAGGATTATCTGCTTCTGATATCACCATTCAAACTGGTTCTCCCATTTTAGCTGAATGTTATGGTCGTCTTTATAAAATAACACATCGTGAATTATCTAATACTGAAGTTGGTGATTTATTAAATGCAATTTATGGACCTAACGGTACGACGCAAATTTTAAGTGGACAAGACGTTGATACACATTATGAATTTCGTCCCACCCGAGCCGAACGTTATCGTTATCGTGTGAATGGAACTGGTTGTCAGGTTGAAGGACATGATGCGATACAAATTACGCTACGGGCTATTCCTACCACACCACCTAAATTAGGTGCATTAGATTTACCTCCGAATATTTTAGAAGCCGTAGCGCCCAGAGATGGTTGTGTTTATATTACGGGGGCAACTGGTTCGGGTAAGAGTACATTATTGGCATCTATTATTCGTGACTTAGCTGAAAAAGAAGAAAGTAATCGTAAAATTTTAACTTATGAATCTCCAATCGAATTTGTTTTTGATTCTATCGAAATGCCTTCTTCTATAGTTAGCCAAACTGAAATACCAAGACATTTATCTTCATTTGCTGCTGGTGTGAGAAATGCGTTACGACGTAAACCAATGGCGATTCTCGTTGGTGAAGCGCGAGATCCTGAAACTATTGGTGCAGTATTAGAAGCAGCTTTAACAGGTCATCCTGTTTATACAACGTTACACACAAATGGTGTAGCAGAAACTATTCGACGTTTAGTAACCTCTTTCCCTCAAGGGGAACGCCATGGAAGAACCATTGACATTATTGAAACCATGCGTTTAATCGTATGGCAAAAGCTCGTACACTCACTAGACGGCAAACGTGTCGCATTAAGAGAATACCTAGTATTTACTCAAGAAGTACGTGATATATTATTGGATTCTCCTTTGGAAAACATCACTTCTGCCACTCGTGCACTCGTCAAACAATATGGCCAACCTATGTCAGTTGACGCACAAAAGAAATTTGACGACGGTATAATCGGCGAACGTGAATATAAAATTCTTATGGCACTTTCAAAACGTTCTGATCGAGACGCAGAAGCATAAGCACATGAAAAATTTAAAAATCCATCATAAATTAACTTATCAATTTTATCTTCCTATTATTATTCTTTCTGCACTGTTTGCGTTAATTTTCACTAAATATATAACTTGCTTAACTTTTTTGAGCAGCATTTTTATTGTTCCTATCCTTTGCCTTCTAATCACGCCTTTTGGAAAAATTGTATTAGGAACCAAGAATAATAGCCGTCCATTATTACATATAGTTTTATTTCAAATAAGCATATTTCTTATATTTTATGCCGTCATGGAATCCATGTTTATTGTGGTTGATAAACCACAAGGGATTATTTCTATATCACTCAAACAATTTGCTTCTTGGGGATTATTTCCCTGGACAGGTGCTACCCTATGCGCACTTGCGATCGCATACCAAAAGCAAGTGCTCAACAAACAAAAAACTTCTCTGATTACAAGCCTTGATTTAATACTACAAAAAAATCGCCATGGTATTTTAGGAATGGGAGCCGAATTATTTTTACGTCAAGGTTTTATTTTTATTGCAGGCTTGAGCTTAGGAAGCATTGCTTTATTAATCTATGTGATATTTTACCGCCTCATTGGTGCTAAAGCATTAACTCACGCTAGTCTAGTCACTGGATTTTTATTTATAGGATTATATGCACTCACCAATTCGCCGCTTTATAGAGACAACATTCGAAAAATATGGCAAAAACATTTATCTTTGAGTCATGCTTTACTATTACAAGCAGGTGTTTTAACCCTTGCTTTAATTCTTGCAACACCTTTAGCAAAATTGGTAGCAGATTATTTTGGTATGCCTGGAGTTCAAGAAAAATTAACTCATTTATTACATCATCAAAATCCATACGTTTTAAATCTATTTATATGGTCCTGGTGGCTAACTGCAATCCCTTTTTTAACAACTAAATTTGCAACATTAATTGAAGGTCTTAGTATAAGACGCGCTATCGTCTATTTATTAATTTTTCCTTTAATCATTACACTATTTGGAATCACATTATTGCCATCTATTAAACCTTGGTTTAGTGCCATTCCTTGGGTATTTCATTTAGCATTTTTTGCAGGCATTGTATTACTAATTGCTTATTTTGTATTAAGCAAAGACTTTGATAATAGAATTTTAGTCACCCTTCATAAAACAGAAACCCGCTCACGCGTGGCATTGAAAATCTATAGAGGTATTTTACAAATTGCGGTGGTATTGCCATTATTATATTTGTTGATAGGCCTATATGGCATTGGGGTTTATTACTTTGCAATCACAGGGACTTGTATCGTGGTTGTAGGTGGCATTGCCTTAGGCTTGATGAAAACTTGGTATAGGAATACATTTCTTTAAAACATTATGGCGGGCACACGTGCACATAGCGTTTTATGAACATAATCATATCTGAATTGCACGTTTTGCCCGCCCTACAATTACAACTATCTTTATTTAAATTATCAGGCATTTTTATCTTCCATAATTTTTTCAAAATTAATCACGTTTGCAAAATAATTACTTTCAATAATTTTTTCACTCACGTCACCTGTATGAATTAGAACAGGAACACATGCGAAATTTTTTGGTTTTTTCATGCGTTTTATTTTTTCCTCAACCTCTCTGGTCACTTTTGATTCAATTATTTTTCTTGTAAATTTAATCTCACAAACATACAAAGTATTAAATTTTGTTTGAATCATATAATCAATTTGGCATCCAGCTTGTTTAGTTGTTTTCCGCTGATAAAACGGATTATCACAAACAATATCTTCTGTTCTAATGCCTAATTTTTTAAAAATTAATGCTCTATTATTTAAAACAACATTCTCAAACTGTAAACCCATTAAGGTATCAAAGCCTGGTAAAGCACTAACTGCAACTTCCTTCATTTGGTTTTTTTCGATTTTTGATAAAACTGGGGCTATATATTTCAGATAAAATCTTAAATAATTATCTTTTAGCCGATAATGACTAAGTGTTGATTCTTTTCCAGTATTTAAATTCCAGCTAAAATCTCGATTTATATACCCTGACATAATTAAATCATCCAGATATTCAGTTAATACTCCACTGCTTGAATAATTTAATTCATCTGAAATATCTGAATATTCCGCAGCTCCTTCAGCTAAATATCTAACAATCGATTTATATATTGCATTTCGCTTGCCGAATAGATCATGAAATATATGATTAAATTCATTGACTAAAATGCCATCTTTTTCAAAACAAAGTCTTTTAATATTTTCGCTAGCGGATAAAGTATGATTAATTAACTCTATATACCAAGGGATACCACCTGTTATAGATAGTATCATTAGTTTTTCTAATGCTGATCCTTTAAAACCTACCTCCTTCAATAGCTCACTACATTCAAACAAACTTAATTCTTCTAATGTTATTTTCTCTGTTATTCTTCCAAAATATCCAGTGCTGCTAATAATATTTTTTTCAATCCATGATGAAATGGAACCACATAAGATAAGCATTAATTTAGGATTCTTTTTAAAATGATTATCCCAGGCATTTTTTAACTTCGGTAGAAATTCAGGGTCTTTATCCCCCATCCATGAAATTTCATCTAACAAGATGATGACTCGTCCCTTTTCAGTATATTTAGCTAATAACGTAAAAAGAGTACCCCAATCATCCGTTTTTAAAGTAGATGATAAATCAAATTGTTCGCTTAATTGTCTAGCAAATTCATCTCTTTGTGATTGAGCATCAATACCATCAACCGGACTTAAGCCTGTAAAAGTATAAAATGTTTTACTTTTAGCAAATTCTTCTACTAGTCGGCTTTTACCTATACGCCTTCTACCCTTAATTACTACTAAGCTAGCTGTCTTTTTATCTAATAAACGATCAAGTTTTTCTAATTCGTAGCCTCGTCCGACAAATTGCACTGAATTCATCACGCATCCTCAAAAAATTACCATTTTATATAAGTTTATATTAATAAATCATCTTACGCAAGAAGGCTAAATGACTATTTCACGTAAGATAGAAAGAGGTTTTCAAGTTACGTGAAATGGCTAAATGACTATTTCACGTAAGATGGAAAGAGATTTTCAAGTTACGTAAAATGGCTATTTGGCTGTTTCGCGTAAGATGGCATAAGCACTTAAGTTACGTAGAGTTTCCAATTACCACGCAAAGACTATGCGCATGGCATTAAAAATTTATCGTGGTATTTTACAAATCGCTGTGGTATTGCCTTAGGCTTGATGAAAACTTGGTATAGAAAC
>JBFWPS010000011.1:0-18591 GCA_050249855.1 Gammaproteobacteria bacterium | reverse complement strand
CCTGTGATAGCACAACAAACAGGGGCCGATAGCGCATCGGTTATCTATGATGCATTACAATCTGCCAAAGCGCGTAATATGGATGTATTAATTGCAGATACGGCAGGAAGGCTTCATACAAAAGAAAATTTAATGGAAGAATTAAAGAAAATTCGCCGTGTGATGACAAAACTAGATCCTACAGCACCACACGAAATATTACTTGTGTTAGATGCAGGTAATGGACAAAATGCGCTGACTCAAGCAATTAAATTTCACGAAGCGATGAATGTAACCGGTTTAGTTTTAACAAAATTGGATGGTACTGCTAAAGGGGGCATCGTTTTTGCAATTGCAAAAAAATTGGGGATACCCATCCGATTTATCGGCGTAGGCGAACAAATTGATGATTTACGTGTATTTACTGCGGATGATTTTGTGAAAGCGTTGTTTTCAGCATAATGCTTACTCCCTCTCCCCCAACTTGTTGGGGGAGAGGGTTGGGGTGAGGGGGAGAAATGATTGAATTTAAAAAAGTTACCAAACGATATGCGAATGGACATTTAGCTTTATCTGAAATTAATTTTAGAATTAATCAAGGCGAAATGGCTTTTTTAACAGGACATTCAGGTGCTGGGAAAAGTACTGTTTTAAAATTAATTGCTTTACTTGAACGATGCACTCGAGGACAAATTCTTATTAACGATTACAATATTAATGATATACCAGAACGTAAAATTCCGTTGCTTAGAAGAGCTGTCGGTTTTATTTATCAACAACCGCACTTGCTACCCGAACGAACCGTTTATGATAATGTGGCTTTACCTTTAATAATCGGCGCTTATACACGTCATGAAGTGCAACGTAGAGTACATGCAGCACTTGATAAAGTAGGACTTTCAAAAAAGGAAAAATATTTTCCACCCGCGCTTTCTTGTGGTGAACAACAACGCGTTGGTATAGCAAGAGCTATCGTAAGCAAACCACCACTTTTATTAGCTGACGAACCAACCGGAAACTTAGATCCCGAATTATCCGCTGATATGATGCGTTTATTTCAACAATTTAACCAAGCTGGTGTGGCATTATTAATTGCAAGCCATGATATTAATTTAATTAGTACAACTAACAAAAGAGTTATCACTTTAAAAGAAGGTGAAATTATCTCCGACGTAGGTGAATAAGCCATGACAAATGAAACAAAAAAAATAAAACACAAGCATAAAAAAAAGAAAAAGTCTTTTTTACATAATTATCTTGGAAAACACTGGCGTGCACTTTGGATTAGCTTCTCCCGCCTAATAAAAACACCATTAGCAAGCTTTTTAACAATTACAGTTATTGCCATTGCTTTGGTAATGCCAATAACTCTATATCTTTTGCTCCAAAATTTACAATCTTTAACACATGGCTTTAATGATAAAGCACAGATTTCTTTATATTTAAAAGATTCCGTTTCATATAATCACGCACAAACCATCATTCAAAAAATAAAAAGCAACCCTGCAATTACTTCTGTTTCTTATATTTCGCCAGAAGAAGGGTTACAAGAGTTTCAGAAAGAATCAGGATTTGGAGATATCATTGCTCAGTTAAATACAAATCCCTTACCAGCTGTTCTTTTAATTCATCCAGCTATCACTTCACAAACGCCTGCTGCTATGCAGCACTTACTCGAAAATTTAAAACAATTACCTGAGGTTGAGTCAGTACAGTTAGACATGGAATGGGTTAATCGTTTATTTGCTTTGCTTGATTTAGGCAAACAAACTGTTTTGATTCTCGGCATTTTACTTGGCACTGCAATGATTTTAATTATTGGCAACACCATTAAACTTTTAATTGAGAATCATCGTCATGAAATTGAAGTAATCAAATTAGTTGGTGCTACAAATCATTTTATCCGAAGACCTTTTTTATATAGCGGTATGCTTTATGGGTTATTAGGCGGCTTGTTTGCTTATGGTTTAACATATATTTTGGTTTATGCCTTACGTGATGCGGTTGCGAATCTTGCCAAATCTTATCAAAGTCATTTCTTTTTACAAAGTTTAGATCTAGACGCGACTATTTTGTTGTTTGTATTGAGTGGTATTTTGGGTTGGATTGGTTCATGGTTGGCGGTTGCAAGGCAGCTTAGTAAAATTCAACCGGAGTAGTGTTTAGAAAGTCCCTTGGTGGGCACGCGTGCACGTAGGATTTCTTATATTTAAATGCATCTGCATCGCACGCTTTGCCCACCCTACATTATTGTTATTCGTAGGGTGGGCAAAGCGCGTATTCACCGTTTATAAATTTACAATTGAATCATAAAGCGCGTGCCCACCATCATGCTACAAAACCCTCACTATCGCTTTAATTCTTTCTCGCCGAATTTCTCTTACTAATACCTCTTTAGACAAACCTGCTTCAACTAAAGCTTTAACAGAAACTGATTTAACGGCATCAAATGCTTTTAAAAATAAATCTTTTTGTGGATAAGGCTCGGCTTCATGACCTGGCCGACCTTTTGCATCGGCTTCACAGGCTAATAAAAATTGTAAAAAACGTAAAGGTCTTCTGATTGCATCAGCACGTTCTATCACTCTTAATACGGTTGCAGGACGTAATTCTGCGGCACGATGCACTATTCCATGAAAACGTGCGACTAAAACAGCTAACTCTCGATAATCTTTTCCTGCCTTTACACGTTTACATAAATCATTTACTAGCGGAACACTTTTTTCTTCATGTCCTTTATGGCGAGGCCATAATTCCATGGGCGTAATTCCTTTACCCAAGTCATGCAATAGCGCAGCAAAACGTGTAACAGGATCGGAAGATAAAAGTGAAGCTTGTTTTAATACCATCATTGTATGTACGCCTGTGTCAATCTCCGGATGCCATTTAGGAGGACTGGGCACACCATATAATCGATCAAGTTCTGGAAATAAAACAGCAAGCGCACCACATTCACGTAAACAAATAAAAAATTGTTGTGGTTCAGGTTCTTGTATAGCCCGTTGTAATTCTTGCCATACTCGCTCTGCCACTAAATGATTCACTTCACCATTCGTCACCATCGTTCGCATCAATTTCATCGTTTCAGGCGCAATTTTAAAACCTAAACTTGAAAAGCGTGTATAAAGCCGTGCTACTCGTAAAATTCGAACGGGATCTTCTATAAACGCATCGGAAACATGTCTTAAAATTTTATCTTGTAAGTCTTTAAAACCATGATAAGGGTCTATTAATTGCCCTTCTTCGGTCATCGCCATCGCATTAATGGTTAAATCACGTCGTTTTAAGTCTTCTTCTAAAGTCACTTCCGGTGTACTATAAAACTGAAATTGGGTATAGCCACGACCAGTTTTACGCTCTGTTCGTGCAAGCGCATACTCTTCTTTGGTTTGCGGATGTAAAAATACGGGAAAATCTTTTCCAATGGGTTGAAAATGTTGTTGCATCAATTCTTCTGGTGTTGCACCGACCACAACCCAATCCCGTTCGCGTACAGGCAAACCAAGTAGTTTATCGCGTACTGCGCCACCCACTAAATAAATTTGCAATACAAACTCCTTATGACTAAACGAAAAATTTCAAAACAACAACATTTGCGCATTCAAAAACTTCAAGCAGAACGAATCGCGCGCGCAGATAAAAAAACACAAGCCGTAGAAGATCTTTCAAATCTAGGCCCTGAGCAATCTGGTTTACTAATCACCCATCATGGCAAATACGTTGATGTAGAAGCGGAAGATGGCACCATTTACCGCTGTAACATACGTCAACACTTAGGCGCTTTAATTGCAGGTGATCAAGTTATTTGGCAACCAGGCCCCGAACAAACAGGTATAGTCGTTGCATTAATCCCAAGACTGTCTCTACTTTGGCGCCCTGGTTTTCGTGATAACATCAAACCCATTGCTGCCAACATCGATCAAATTTTTGTTGTCCTTGCCCCTCAACCTAAACCAACGTTCCTCATGTTAGATAGTTACTTAGCTGCAACCGGTATCGCTAACATTAAAACACATTTACTTTGTCACAAAATGGATTTGCTAACCAACACTTCTGCTGATGAATTTGCTGAAATTGTATCGATTTATAGAAATATTGGCTATCAGATTTATCATACTAGTCTTTATCAACCTGATGCTTGGCAAACACTCAAAGAAGCTTTAAGGAACCAAAACAGTATATTTGTTGGTCAATCCGGAGTGGGCAAATCAGCTTTAATTCAATATTTAGTTCCCAAAGCCAAAATTGAAGTCGGTAAACTTTCTCTTCAGCAATCCCTAGGCGCACATACCACCGTGCGTTCTGAACTCTATCATTTACCTTTTGGTGGCAATATCATTGACTCGCCAGGTATTCGTGAATTTTCACTTGGCCATATAGAACCTCACACACTTGCAAAAGGTTTTCTAGAATTTCTACCCTATATCAAAGCGTGTAAATTCAGTAATTGCTTACATCGTAATGAACCTGATTGCGCGGTTATTAATGCAGTTCATCAAGGTCAAATTAGCCAAATACGTTGGCAAAATTATTTAAGTTTAATCGAAAAATAGTCAAAATCTCTTAAAATTTGACTCATATGACTCATTATTTGACTCAAACGACGGTTTTGAGTCATATGAGTCAAATATTTTGGTTTTGAAAATTATTTGACTCATATGACTCAAAATGCTATATTGAGTCAAATAATGAGTCATATGAGTCAAAAGGATAAACAATGTACTATCCCGAAATCGAATCCAATACACTCGAATTTAAACGTGAAATACCTAAAAATGATCAAATAGTTAAAACCATTATTGCATTTTGTAATCAATTAGGTGGTAAATTAATTTTAGGTATAGAAGATAATGGTTACATTAAAGGCTTAAATGAAAAAGAAATTGTGGAGTTAAGTGAATCGATTGAAAAAACAATTTTTGACAGTTGTGAGCCACATATTATTCCAAGAATATATGCTCAAGTATTTGGTTCAAAATCAGTTCTTGTCATTGAAGTTTCAGAAGGGATGAATAAACCATATCACCTTCGCAGAGAAGATCTCGAGCATGGAACCTATATACGTTTAGGCAAACATACCTTGCAAGCTTCATCTGATATTATCCAAGAACTTCAATGGCAGAGCAGAGGCATTAATTTTGAATCACAACCTATTTATAAAGCAACGATTGATGATCTTGACCAAAAACAATTAAACTTATTTTTAGAACACAGAAAAAACCATGCAAAAGCTAATATCGGCAATGAAGTTTTACAAAGTTATAATTTAATTACACAAGAACATTCAAGAATATATCCAACTGTTTGTGGAATTTTACTATTTGGTAGAAATCCACAAAAATATTTATCAGAAGGAATGATTATATGCTCTCATTTTCAAGGCACATCAGGAAGAGAAACAATTGCAACTATTGACTGCGAAGGAACTTTGTTCGATCAATTTAAACAAGCATTCGCTTTTATCAAAGAGCGATTATATCATCAATTTACAATAAAAAGCCTTAAGCGCAATCAAAAATTAGAAATTCCTGAAATAGCTATTCGTGAAGCTTTATTAAATGCTATTGTTCATCGTAATTATCATATTACCGCGCCTTCAAAAATAGCCATTTATGATAACAGAGTTGAAATTTTCAGTCCTGGTCAATTTCCAGGACCGATTAATATTAACAATTTACTTTCTGGAATAACCTATCTTAGAAATCCGAGTATTTGTAAAATATTAAGAGAAGCAGAATATATTGAAAAGCTTGGAACAGGATTTATCACCATTTTTACAACTTATGAAAAAGAGGGATTAAAAAAACCACAAATAATTGAAGGTGAAAATTTCATAAAATATATTCTTCCCAGAGGAGCAATTAAAAGAGAAGCGACTGAAGAAAATGATTATGAAAAAATCTTAACTTTGTTCTATAAAACTGATGAGATTACAACTCAGGATATTATGGAAAAACTTGCTGTGTCTAGACAAACTGCCGTACGAAGAATAAATGCAATGATCGAAGAAAACCTTATAAAACGTATCGGACAAAAGAAAGCAACACGATATAGAAAAACTTAATAAAATGGGCCCTACTTTACTATGAACTTCAATTTAGAACATATTACCTATCTACTCCCCAAACATCTTATTTCAAGATTCATTGGGATATTAGCAGATTCAAAAATTTCATGGATTAAAAATACTTTTATTCATTTTTTTATAAAAAAATATCATGTGAATTTAAACGAAGCAGCCATCACAAACCCCTCTGACTTTAAAAATTTTAATGATTTTTTTACTAGACACTTAAAAAAAGAAACTAGAATTATTACTCCAGGTAAAAATATTATTATTTCGCCTGTAGATGGTGCTATTTCACAACTAGGCAGCATTCATAAAAATAAAATCATTCAGGCTAAAAAACATGACTATTCTGTCGGTGCACTATTAGGTTCTGAAAATCATTTTTTTGAAAATGGAAAATTTATCACGGTTTATTTAGCACCCAAAGATTATCATCGCATCCATATGCCGTTTACTGGAAAACTAATTTCTATGCGATATATTCCTGGGTCATTATTTTCAGTAAACCCACGTGCTGCAGAAACCATCCCTGGATTATTTGCTAAAAATGAACGTGTGGTTTGTTTATTTGAAACTTCCATTGGCAAAATGGCCGTTGTTTTAGTAGGCGCCATGATCGTTGCAAGCATCCACACCGTTTTTGCAGGCCTTATAGCCCCAAATCGTTCTAAAAAAATCATCGACCATGATTATTCCACACAAAATATCTTACTAAATAAAGGTGACGAGCTTGGTCATTTTCAATTAGGCTCAACTGTAATTGTATTATTCGAAAATGAAAAAATGCATTGGGAACCATCATTATCAGCTGATAGTGCATTACAAATGGGAGAGTTGATTGGGGAATTTAATATAAGTGATATGAAAAAAGCCCAAGGTGTATGGCAGCATAGAAATGACTTGCCCGATTTTGATAAAATGCATTTAGAGTTTGAGCGGATTCATGATGATAAGTAAGCTTTATTGAAATAATAAAAGTTTTAATTATCTCATACTAAAATAGGATTATGAACATGACAAAAGCATGTATCCAATTCAAAGTAACGGGCGTTGTACAAGGCGTTTGGTATCGCGCCAATACACAAAAGCAAGCTCAAGCATTAGGTTTAACTGGCTGGGTAAGAAATACCGAAGATAGAGGCGTTGAGTTAATTGCTTGTGGAGAAGTAGAGCAAATCAAAAAATTAGAAA
Source organism: Gammaproteobacteria bacterium (assembly GCA_050249855.1). Classification (GTDB taxonomy): domain Bacteria; phylum Pseudomonadota; class Gammaproteobacteria; order JBGSLN01; family JBGSLN01; genus JBFWPS01. The sequence continues at coordinate 11,351 of JBFWPS010000011.1, read as the reverse complement.
CTTGGCTTTGGGAAGGCCCACCAGCGGCTAAAGTAGACCAGGTCGTATCAGAAGAGATTCTCTTTGAGGAGTTTTTGTTATTCGAAGTAAGAGAGTAAAAGCTTGACAAAACTAACCATTATGGTATACAATCTTCTCTTGATTTGAGTTAAACATGTACAGAAGGAACTATATATGACTATTTTCGCACAAATCTCTACTCCATTTCATACTGAATATAAAATTGAACAGCCTTTTTCAAAAAATGCACCCATTAGTTTTGTGCCTGCTGATTCAAAACAATGTCTTAAAGACTGGAGACGTTTATCAACCATTATATTCATCAATGGAAAATCAGTTGAAACTTTATTAAAAGCCGATCATGCAGCTGATACAACACTTCCAGATAACTTCGATACGATTGAAACCTTACGTGCCTTTTGGTTGAAACATTTAGTTAGACATGGCGTTGCTAACAAAGAAGCAGCAACAAATGAAGAAAACCGCGTTTTAGATTTTTATGAGTGTTTTCTTCATCAAGGTGCCTGGTTATTTCCATTGATGACTGCTTTAATTGAAAAGTTAACCCTCTCCTCCGATGAAATTGCAAATGATATTCACAAACATACATTAAGAATGAGTGACTTTGTTTTAAATGGTGCAGCACCTGATCCGGATTGCATGCGATTAGACTTTACTACAAAACTTGATAGTCAATCACTTGCTATCACCGAATCACTGCGTGCAAAACAAATATCACACAGCAGTAATGAGCCATCTTTAGCGATTTATCCAGACTATGGTTCAAACTATGTTTTTGCAACTCAATGTACACACACCGTTTCTTTAACACCTTCTGGATTATCAACAGCATTATCTCCGATTCGTGTCACCTACCATTCACAAAAAGCGAGAGAATTACTCGATGATCGAGGACTTTGGACTAGAATTTTAGATCGTGTAAAAGCGATGTTGGGTTTCATGGAAACAGTGGAAGAAACTCATCATACTGCTGTATCAGCATAAACAACCTTACATTTTTAGGATGGATTAGGGGCCGCAGGCCCAATCCACCAAACATCTATGGCGTAGGGTGTGCAAAGCGCGTATGCACCGTATGCGAAGTTACAAAAGATTTATGAAGCGCGTGCACACCAAACGACATTTGATTTTTCAATTCCTAGTGGTGGGCACACGTGCACATAAGTCATCGTAAAACTTAAACGAATCTGCATTGCACGTTTTGCCCACCCTACAATTTATAAAGTGCTTCTTCTATTGAAAGCCATTCGGCTTCTAAATGAGAGATTTGATCGTTAAACGTGCCTTGCTGTTTTAATAATTCAACTAATTCATCTTTATTTGCTTCATCATATATTTCTGATTCAGCAAGGCGTTGTTCTATAATAATGATTTTTTCACGTAAAAGTGTAATTTGTTTCTCTATTTTCTGACTTTTTTGCACTAATGGTTGCTTTTGTTCGCGAAGCTTTGCGCCTTCAATACGTTGTGCTTTTCGATCGCTTGATTCACTTTTTTTAGCTTTCTTTTCTGCTCTTTCTAAATTTAATAACCAAGCTTCATAATCATCGATTGAACCTGAAAATGCTTTTGCAGTGCCATCATATACTAAATATAATTCATCAGTTGTTGCACGCAGCAAATGTCTGTCATGTGAAATAATAATCATAGCGCCTTGATAATTTTGCAATGCTAAGGTGAGCGCTTCTCTCATTTCTATATCAAAATGATTGGTTGGTTCATCTAATAATAATAAATTAGGTTGCTGCCATACAATGAGCGCTAAAACTAATCGTGCTTTTTCACCACCAGAAAAATGTTTAACTTCTACTAATGTATGATCTCCTGTAAACCCAAAAGTTCCTAAATAACTTCGAAGCTCTTTATCTGTTTTATTTTCTTCAATTTCTTGTAAATGCGCTAATGCGGATTTTTCGGGGTCTAATTGTTCAAGTTGGTGCTGCGCAAAATAACCTAGCATCATACCTTTATTTTTTTCATAGATTCCTGATTTTGATTGCAATTCACCAGCAAGTAATTTAATAAAAGTTGATTTACCAGCTCCATTAGGCCCTAACAAACCTATTCTGTCTTGTCCACCAACTGAAAGTGAAACACCTTTTAAAATAGGTTTATCATGATACCCTACTTCAACATTTTCCAGTGTTAATAAAGGCGTTACTGCTTTTTTAAGGGGCTTGAATTCGAATTGAAATTCAGAATCTACGTGAGCACATGCAATTAAAGGCATTTTTTCAAGCATCTTAATTCTAGATTGTGCTTGAGCGGCTTTGCTTGCTTTATACCTAAATCTATCGACAAAGCTTTGTAAATGCGCCCGAACTCTCTCTTGTTTTTCATACTGTGCTTGTACTAAAGCTAATTTTTCAGCCCTCAACTTTTCAAATGCAGAATAATTACCCGTATATGAATTTATTTTTTGATGTTCTATGTGAATAATATGCGTTGCTATATTATCTAAGAACTCTCTATCATGTGCGATGATAATCAATGTGCCTTGATAATTAATCAACCATCGTTCTAACCATATGATGGTTTCCAAATCTAAATGGTTTGTTGGTTCATCTAGTAATAGTAAATCAGAACGACACATCAATGTTTGAGCTAAATTCAAGCGAACACGCCAGCCTCCTGAAAAATCTGCCACTGCTTTTAATTGATCGCTTGATGAAAAACCTAATCCATTTAATAAGGCACCCGCTCTAGCATGCACTTGATAACCAGAAATTTTATCTAATTCTTCATGCAACTGAGCAACTGCAAGACCATCGCCTGCATGCTCAGCTTTAATAAGTGCTTGTTCAATTTCACGAAATGATTGGTCGCCATCAATAACATATTCAACAGCTGGCTTTTTCAATGCCGGCGTTTCTTGAGATAAATGTGCAATGGTTAGATGTTTCGTTAGTTCAATTTCACCTTCATCTGGATTTAACTGATCCAATATCAAACTAAATAATGAAGATTTTCCACTACCATTTGCACCAATAAGACCTACTCGTTGTTTAGGTTTAATCGTACAACTTGCATTTTCTAATAAATATCTTGAACCACGACGCAATGAAATATTTTTAAGTGTTAACATCACAAGCTACCATAAATCGTTTATTATCTTCTAAACATAAAGCCGTTAATTGATTTCCCCAAACGCATCCGCTATCTAAAGGATAGATATTTTCTTTTTTAATAACATCGTCCCATTGATTATACAATGCAGCCCAATGTCCAAATATAATTTTTAAATCTTTATTCTTTCTATTTGCCACATCAAACCAAGGTAAATATTCTTCGGGACCATTGAGCAAATCTCCCTTTTCGGAAAAGTCGAGTTCTCCTTGCGTATTACAATAACGAATACGTGTTAATGCATTTAATATATATCGCAAACGATCATACCCTTTTAAACTCTCTGACCATTGATGCGGAAAATTGCCATACATATGATTCAAAAAATCTTTATAATCTTGGTTTTGCAATACGACTGAAACTTCATTTGCACATTGCTTTGCTAATGTTAAATCCCATTCTGGTGGTAACCCTGCATGTACAAGTGTAAAACCTAAATCATGAACTAATAAAGGTTGTTTTCTAAGCCAATTTGTTAATGTTTCACAATCATCTGCTTTTAAAATGGCATCTAATGTATCATGTTTACCTGGCTGTATTGTACCTGATGCTACAGCTAAAAAATGTAAATCATGGTTACCTAAGACCATGGTCACTCTATTTCGTATTTCATACAAAAAGCGTAGTACTTGAAATGAATTTGGACCGCGATTAACTAAATCACCAGTAAGCCATAAATAATCTTCGTTGGGATTAAATTTAACTAGCTTGAGTAAACGTTGGAGTGGCTCATAACAACCTTGTATATCACCAATCGCATAGATGCTCATACTTTTGACTCATTTTCAATTTTTTTGTTACTTTATAGTGATATATCATTGTGAGTTGAAGGATTGAAGGCCGCTTGGTGGGCACGCGCTTCTTAAATCATTTGTAAATTTAAACACGATGCATACGCGCTTTGCCCACCCTACACACTTTAAATCATCACATAATACAATAAAAACAATACTACTTTGAAGTAATTCTTACCGCTAAAATATCACAAGGCATCACATGTAACATTGCGTTTGAAGTCGAACCTAACATATAACCAAGACCGTGATGTTCATGACTACCTACAATTAATAAATCTGCTTTGATTTTATTAACCAATGCTGCAAGGCCTTCTGTCGTATCACCGGTTTCTATCCATTGATCATTTGGCGCAACACCGATCCTTTCTGCTTCGTTTGCCAAACCTTCTTTTGCCTGCTCCATTAAAGAAGTTTCAATTTCAGAATTAACTGGAAATGCAAATTCACCCGCACCGTAAAGCATAGGGGAATATCCTATAACATGCACAATACTTAACTTTGCACCCGCACGCTCAGCGATCATTTTAGCTTTATCCGCAACTTTTTGACTATCTTCCGATAAACTAGTTGCTAACAATATGTGATTATATTTTTTCATGCTTATAGCTCCTTTGATGCCTTATTAACAAATTTCTCCTTGACCACAAGGATTTTCACTCGTTCCCTTCTCAACCTGAATCGTAACATGGTTTATTTTAAACTCATGCAATAAATCATAATTAATTTTTTCAAAATCCGCATCATATAATTCGCGATCAGGGATGATTAAATGTGCCGTCAATGCAACTTCACGTGTACTAAGTCCCCAAATATGTATATCGTGTACTTCAGTTACTCCATCAATACCAGCCAAATACTGTTTTACAAGTTTTTGGCTAATATTTTTAGGCACTGCATCTAGCATTAAATTAATAGAATCTCGTAATAAACCCCATGTGCTTAATAGAATAGTAATCACAATTAACAAACCAACCAATGGATCTATCCACATCGCCTTAGTATACAATATTGCAATCCCTGCAACTACAACGCCTAGAGAGACTAATGCATCTGAAGCTAAATGTAGAAAAGCACCTTTGATATTTAAATCACTCTTGCTACCTCTCATGAAAAGGAGAGCCGTACCACTATTAATAATAATACCAATAAAAGCAACTACAATGACAATTTTTTCAGCTACCATCACTGGATGAAATAATCTTTGAATAGATTCAAATGCTATAATTGCACTTGCAGCTATTAGAATAGTGGCATTAGCAATGGCTGCAATAATTGTTAAACGTTTAAAACCATAACTATAACGCTCACTTGAACGCTTAGTTAAAAGCCAATTAGCGCCCCAAGCTAATAATAATCCTAAAACATCACCTAAATTATGACCCGCATCAGCAAGCAAACTCATTGAATGAGCGATAATCGCATAAAGAGCAACAATGATAGTAAATCCAAAATTTAAAGCGACTGATAAACCAAATGCTAAATTAAAAGTTTGCGGAGCATGATGGGAGTGATCGTGTGCATGATCATGTTTCATAAAGATTCCTACAATAAACCTAGTTGTAATTTAGCGACTTCTGACATTCTGTCTTGTGACCAAGGTGGATCCCAAACCAATTCTACATCTGCTGATTTTACGTCTGGTACTTTCATTATCTCTTGCTCAACTGTTCCAGGAAATGTTTGAGCAACTGGACAACCGGGTGCAGTCAAAGTCATTTTAATCGATACGTTGGCTGATTCATCTATGATTACATCGTAAATCAAACCTAAGTCATAAATATTGACTGGTATTTCAGGGTCAAATATTTGTTTTAGTGCATCAATCACTAATGGTTCTAATTGTTTTGGATCAAATTTTTTCTTACGTTTAAAACCTAGCGGCATATTCGATATTCCTATTCAATCCCTGAATCTTTTAATAAAGCACTAATATCTGGCTCTCGTCCCATGAAATCAACAAATAATTCCATGGCATCTCGTGAGCCTCCTTGAGAGAGAATACAGTTTAAAAATAATTGTCCTGTTTCTCTATTAAAAATCCCATTTTGTTTAAATTGAGTAAATACATCTGCTGATAAAACTTCTGCCCATTTATAGCTATAGTATCCTGCAGCATAACCACCAGCAAAAATATGGCTGAAACTATGTTGAAAACGATTGTATTTTGCAACTGGCACAATTGATACTTCATGACGAATATGATCAAGTATGGCTTGTATTTTTTTTGCATCTTTTACGCCATGTTTTTCATGTAAATTAAAATCAAACAATGAAAATTCCAGCTGTCTTAACATTTGCATGGCAGACTGAAAATTCTTAATCGCAAGTAAACTGGATAACATAGCTTCAGGTAATTTTTCTTTTGTTTCAAAATGACAACTAATTAAATCTATGCTCTCTTTATACCAACACCAATTTTCCATAAACTGACTGGGCAATTCTACTGCATCCCATGCAACACCGTGAATTCCTGAAATACTATCAATATCCATTTTTGTTAATAGATGGTGGAGAGAATGACCAAACTCATGAAATAACGTTAAAACTTCATCATGTGTTAATAAAGAAGGTTGCCCTGGTTGAGGGTTGGTAAAGTTACAAGTTAAAAAAGCAATCGGTAAATGTAATTCACCTTCTGCCGTTTTATGACGGTCACGACAATCATCCATCCATGCGCCACCACGCTTTTGTTCTCGTGCATATAAATCAAAATACACTCCGCCTATTAATTCATCTTTATCATTAAAGATATCAAAATAAGTTACATCAGGATGCCAAACAGAAATATTAGATTTGTTTTGAATAATTTTGACGTTATACAACTTATTTACAATTAAAAACAAGCCTTCTAAAACTTTTTCTAGAGGAAAATAAGCTCGCAAAGCCTCTTGTGAGATATTATATTTTTCTTGTTGTAATTTTTCACTTGTATAAGCAACATCCCAAGGTTCTAAATGTTCAATATTAAATTTTTCGCGAGCAAAGGTAGATAGTTCTTCTAATTCTTGTAAAGCGATTGATTTAGAACGCTTTACTAATTCCCATAAAAAATCTTTTACTTGTTTATTATCTTTTGCCATTTTAGGCACTAAAGATAGTTCGGCATAATTATCATACCCTAACAATTCAGCTTCTTTTTGGCGTAAGTCTAATATTGAAACCATGATATCACTATTATCCCAAAGACCCGCATTAGGCCCTAATTCAGATGCACGTGTAACATAAGCTTCATAAATCTTTTCTCTTAGAGACCGATTATTAGCATAAGTAATGACTGAATAATAACTTGGGAAATCTAAGCCTAAAAGCCATCCTTTTAAATTTTTACGTTCTGCTTTTAATTTTGCTGTGTTAATAGCATGCAGAGGGATCCCTTCCAAATCATTTTCATTCGTAATTAAATATTGCCAATTATCAGTTGCATCCAATAAATTTTCTTCAAATTTAGTTGTAAAACTTGCCAACTTCTCTTGAATATCTTGAAATATTTTCTTTTTTTCTTGAGGTAAATTCACACCAGCCAAACGGAAATCGCGTAATGCATTTTCAATAACTTTTTTTTGTGGTTGAGAAAATTGATGATACTCATTACTTTTTTGAAGTGCCTGATACGCTTCAAATAATTTTTCATTTTGACCTAATTCCGTATTATAGGTAGTTAACTTAGGTAAACACGCGTTGTATGCTTTTCTAATTTCTTCAGTATTACATACATTATTTAAGTGAGAAACCGCAGACCAAATTTGCCCAAGTTCAACTGTTAAATCTTCTAAAGGTTGCACCAAGTTATTCCAAGAATAACCATCTTTATTTTTACAGATGCTATCAATTTTCTTGCGATTTTCTTCTAAAATAGTATCAATTGCTGGCTCAATATGTTCCGGTTGTATTTTATTAAAATCAACACGTTCGTTAATAACCAGCAATGGATTTATCACAATAAGCCTCTTTACAAATTACGCAAAAAATTTAGCAAGTGGATTAACAAAGAAATATTTTACCAATTCTATTATTATCAATACAGCCACAGGGGATAAATCAAAACCGCTAACTGCTGGAATTAATTTTCTAAGTGGCTTTAACACTGGTTCAGTAAGTAAAAATAAGAAATCCTTGACGGAAGCAGGACCAACCATTGGGAATAAACTATAAACTGCGTTGAGTATAATAGCCAAAAGTAACACATTAAGTGAAACCAAAATTATATCAATAACAGCCGAAAAGATTAAACTGAAAAAATTAGGCATTCCGCTAGAGATCAGGAACAATAATACGATAGCCTTAATAAATGCTATTGCCCATGCTAATGCAATAGAAGCCAAATCAAATTTTTCATTTGAAGGAATAAATTTACGCAGTGGCGTAACAAGGGGATTAGTAATGCGTGCGATAAACTGCGCAACTGGATTTTGAAAATTTACTGATGCCCATTGCATCATTACACGCAACATGACAATTGCAATAGCAAAATCAAAAATCAATTGAAACAAAAATAAACTTGGAGTGGTTTTCATTGTTATTTTCCTCTAAATTTTACTTAATTCTTCTGAACGAATTTTTGCGTGTTTAATTGCATCACTTACTAACGCTCTAATGTTTCCCTCTTCCAAAGTTCGTAGTGCCGCTTCTGTTGTACCACCGGGGGAGGTTACTTGCTGACGCAATGTAGCTACACTACTATCACTTTCCAAAGCCATTTTTGCAGCACCTAATGCTGTTTGCAATACTAATAGGTGTACACAATCAGCTGGTAACCCTAATCGGAGCCCAACCTGCTCACAAATCTCCATTAATAAGAAAAAATATGCAGGGCCACTACCTGATACGGCCGTCACTATATCTAATTGACTTTCTTGCTTCAACCACACGATTACACCCACCGCACGTAAAATCGACTCTGCTTCCATTTTTTGTTCTTTGGTAACAAGGTCATTTGCAAACATACCAGTAGCACCACACTTTATGAGCGCAGGTGTATTTGGCATACAACGAATAATGGAAGCCTTTTTCCCCAACCATTCTGAAATGCTATCAATTTTGGTACCTGCAGCAATTGAAATAATACATTGCTCTGAATTTATGTGATTTGCAATCTCAGTTACAACTGACTTCATCACCTGAGGCTTGACACATAAAACGATGATATTTGCTTTTTTTACTGCAGAAATATTATCATTTGCAACTTGAATACCATATAGCCCTGCCAATGCCTGTGATTTTTCTTTTGATTGATCAGTTACAATAATATTCTCTGCAGGATAATTATCATCAACCAAACCACCAATCAAACTTGATGCCATATTCCCTGCACCAATAAATGCAATCATACTTTTACCTCACTAGCGCTGCGGTCCAAAATTCTTTTTCAAGGTTGACAGATTGATAAAAATTCTTTGATAAATCTTCGAAGCGTGAATTAGCAAAACGTTTATTATATACTTTATCTACTTGTTCACTAAATGCGTTTGCAGCTTTTTGAAAACCATCGCCCCCATACAAGGCAATCCATTCTTGATATGGATTATGATTTAAATTGACATTATCATTCTGTAATAAGCTTCTACCAATTTCCGCATAACCCAAAATTGCAGGCGCTAAAACAGTATATATATCTAATATGTCACCCATCACAGCTTTATCAAGTATATACCTGGTATACGCAATGGTTGTTGGTTCTTCACTTGTTGCTAACATACTTTCTGAAGATAATCCCCATCGCTCGCAAAAACGTACATGTAAAGGCATCTCATGATTAATAAGCATATCGAGCAACCCTGTTACATAACATATATCACTTAGATCGTCTGCTTTATAAATAGCAAGAGACCAGGCACGAACTAAATGTTTTAAAAAAAGATAATCTTGTTTTAAATAAAAGCGAAATGACTCTAATGGTAACTTGCCCGATGCTAATTGTTTAATAAATTTATGTTGTGTGTATGAACACCATTCTGTATAGCACGATGAACGAAGTTGCTCAAAATATTTAGATGTCATGAGGCCCTCCTGCTTTAATATTGTCTGAAATATTAGAAAACTTCTTGAAATTTTCAACAAATTTATTCATTAACTCTTTTAAAGTTGCGTCATATTCCGCTTTATTTTCCCAAGTGTTTTTTGGATTTAACAGATTTGAATCCACACCTTTTAAACTTTTAGGAATTTGGAAATTAAATCCCAGCATAGTTTCCATTTCACTGTTTTTTAAATCTCCACTTAAAATACCGTGAATAACCGCTCTAGTTGTTGGAATTGAAAAACGCTGACCAACTCCAAATGAACCTCCTGTCCAACCAGTATTAACCAAATAAACAGGGCATTTAACTTGATCTAAGCGACGTAATAATAATTCAGCATAAACAGCTGCTGGTCTTGGAAAAAATGGTGCGCCAAAGCAAGTACTAAATGTAGAACGTATACCTGTGACTTCTCCTACTTCTGTGCTTCCTACTAGTGCAGTATATCCACTTAAAAAATGGTAAGCAGCTTGTTCGCGTGTTAAAAGCGCAACTGGTGGCAACACACCATAAAGATCACAAGTTAAAAAAATAACAGCTTGAGGAACGCCAGCTTGATTTTCCTCAACGCGCATCGCAATATGCTCACGAGGATAAGCAACTCGTGTATTTTCAGTTAACGTTGCATCATCATAATTTGGGTGTAAAGTAACAGGATCGAGTACAACATTTTCCATCACCGCACCAAATCGAATGGCTTCCCAAATAACTGGTTCACGTTCATGAGATAAATTAATACATTTGGCATAACAGCCACCTTCAATATTGAAAATACCTTCAGATGACCAACCATGTTCATCATCACCAATTAAATAACGTTCTGGATCGGCTGATAATGTAGTTTTACCAGTCCCTGATAATCCAAAAAACAATGCAACATCGCCTTTTTTACCAACATTAGCAGAACAATGCATCGGTAAAACATCTTGTTCGGGTAAAAGATAATTCATAACTGAAAACATTGCTTTTTTGATCTCACCTGCATAAGCAATACCTGCAACTAAAATTCTTTTTTTCGATAAATGTATAATGACAGTGCCTTCACTATTCGTGCCATCAACAACCGGATTCGCATAAAAATTAGGAACGGCTAACACCGTCCACCCATGATGATGAAATGGATGTGGTTTAGTTGGTCTTATAAATAATTGCTTAGCAAATAAATTGTGCCACGCTAATTCTGAAACAACCGTGACTGGTTGGGAATACTGATCTGCTGCACCTACCAATAAATGTGAAACAAAATGTTCTCTTTCTTCTATATAATGAATCGCTTTATCCCAAAGTGCTGTGAACTTATCTTCAGGAAATGGTTGATTGATTGCACCCCAATCAATATTTGCTTCAGTGCCGGGTTCTTTAACAATAAAACGATCTTTTGGAGAACGTC
>JBFWPS010000010.1:0-18808 GCA_050249855.1 Gammaproteobacteria bacterium | reverse complement strand
GGGTGAGGGGTATAAAACAATGAAACCATATGTATATTAAAAAAATCGAAACACATAGTATACGGAACCTCTCTAATCAATCAGTCGCATTATATCCCGGCATTAACTTATTAATAGGTCCTAATGGCAGCGGAAAAACGAGCTTTCTTGAGGCAGTTAATCTTGCTAGTCTAGGTCGTTCATTTAGGACGCACCTTCTTCGACGTGTTGTTTCTCATGGCGCTGATAAACTCGCTGTTTATTTGGAATGTGGGGCGGGCGACCAATTTTCGTCTGTTGGCTTTGAAAAAACACGCCTAGGAGAGAGTCGTTTAAAGGTTGATGGTAATTTTGCGGAAAACCAGGCTCAGGTAGCAAAGCTCATACCTCTGCAGCTCATTAATAACAATACCTTTCAATTGTTGACAGCTGGGCCAAAATATAGACGAGAATTTATTGACTGGGGATTGTTTCACGTGGAACATTCGTTTTTTTCTACTTGGAAACAATATCGAGAAGTATTAACTCAACGAAACGCCGCGCTTCGATCAAGAGCTAGTGCGGAGGTTATAAGGGCTTGGGATAAACAACTTATAACGATTGCTGGGGAATATGATTTATTTAGAAAAAGATATATAGAAACTTATGCGCAGCTTGTGCTGGATGTTTTTCAAAAGCTAATGCCTGAAGAAACCATTACTTTGGATTATTATCCGGGTTGGGATCAAAAAGAGGGTTATGAGGCTGTATTGAGGGCCTCCTTTCCTAGAGATTGCGCTCAAGGTTACACACAATATGGTCCTCATAGGGCTGATTTATTGATTACTAGAGATAAGACGCCTATCCAAGATATTTTATCACGGGGACAACAAAAATTATTGATTATCTCTATGGCCTTAGCACAGGGGGAGGCTTTACTGAGTAAAAATAAAAAAACCTGCGTATATATGATAGATGATTTGCCTTCAGAGTTAGATAATCTGGCGTTAAATAAAGCTATGGCGTTTTTTGTTAAACAATCACAACAAATTATTTTAACTTCGATTGATTCTGAGCCTTTTAATCGAGAGTTTGTTGAAAATGCTAAAATGTTTCACGTGGAACATGGAAGAATTACGCCGGTTTAATGTCTCTAATATCCCTCCATAGGATTTATAGTTTTAGAGATCCAGTTATTTATTAATAAATCATCCACAATATGCATACAAATTTCTGGATGCTTTCTATTTTGATCAACACAAGTTTGTATCGATAAGATGGCCTCTTGAATCGACTCTGGTAGTTTATCGGAAGGTTTACTTTCCCCTGGCCAGGATGCGTCTCGTGTCGCTTTATCTGGCCAACGTGAATAAGCAACCCACATACCATCTTCTGTTTGATGAAGTGTTGAGCCTATCGCGCCACGGTGCTGAATGAAATAAGTTGCAATTTTATTCCATAGTTCTTTATATGCCGATTCGCAGCCGGGTTTTAAATAGCTTCTATAGATCACGGCAAACATAGCGTTGTCCTGTTTTTGATCTTTTGTTTTTCGCCAACGTTAATAATAAAACAAGAATTTATATTTGACTATTCTTTGAAAACGCTTTTTAAGCAAAGATATACATTGAAAAAATATTGATTTAGAATTTAGGGAAATAATGGTGAAGAGAGGAATCAAAAATATGTTAGAAATGGAAGAAAATCAATTAATTACGCATAAAGTTTCCCCAGAAGAGTTTTCTGTTATTTTTGAAGAAACCGTTGATAGAATTCAGCGCGCAGGCGATAAACCCTATGTTACTGTCAAAATGCAATTAGGTTTATTGGAACAATTGAGTCAGTTTGATTTCGGAAAGTTTTTATTAACGCACCAAGGCTTCAATGGATATTGGACGAATTACATGCTAACACACCCTTGGAATGGCAGAAAAACAGGAAAAAATAATCAAGGCAAGATATTTAATGAATTAGAAGATTTTATATTAAATAATGCACCTGGTGTGCTTGCAACACAGCAACGTTTTGAGATTTTTCTAAAAGAAAATCAGAAAGCGGTTCATAACGGTGTAAAATTAGCTTGTATCCCTAGCGGTATGATGGGGGAGCTCTTATATTTAGACTTTCAGAATATAAAGGATATTAAATTGGTAGGGATTGATTACGATCGGCAAGCTTTACAAGATGCAGAGCATTTAGCAACAGAAAAAGGACTTTTATCATTTTTAGAATTAATTCAACGGGATGCTTGGGCGCTTAATATAGAAAATGAATTTGATTTAATTTCCAGCAATGGATTAAATATTTATGAAAAAGATGATGATAAGGTAACGGATTTATATCAACAGTTTTATAAAGCATTAGAGCCAGGCGGAAAACTAGTTACAAGCTTCTTAACTTATCCACCAGGATTTGAAGAAGCGTGCGAGTGGGATATGAAGGTTGTAGATGAAAACGATCTTATGCTACAAAGAATTATATTGGTAGACATCATTAACGCGAAATTTAATACGTATCGCTCAACAGATCAAACAAGAGAACAATTAAAAGCAGCGGGTTTTGAAGAAATAGATTTTATTTATGATAAAGCACGTATTTTTCCAACCGTTGTTGCTAAAAAAGCTTAGTAAAAGTAGTACCAGATTAATTTTGTCATAAACGCCCAGAGGGCTGTTTTTTTTCTGTTCGATTTCTGGTCTTTTATTCTTGAAAAACATGCGCAAATGTATAAAAACACACACATTTGAAGCATTTTCTGTAAAAATCGACGCGAAAAATAAAGAGATTTTTGCAAGAACTTCGGTATATTGAAAATTAGTTAGAGCAGGTTTTACGAAAAGTAAAGCTGTCATTACGTGGTCCGCGTTCTTTTGTGGCAGCTTTGCTTTTCCTAAATCTTGATAGAAGGTATCTCAGCAATTATAAAAAAGGCAAAACATGAAAGGCATCGTTTGGTTTAGAGAAGATTTGCGTATTTATGATAATACGGCATTACAAGCTGCTGCTCATCAATGTACTGATGGTGTGATGGGTGTTTATATCATTGATCCTAGCATGTGGCGAAAACACCATATAGCCGCTTGTCGAATTGAATTTATTTTGCGTGGTTTAAAATTATTAAGCCAAGATTTAAATGATTTGAATATTCCGCTTTTAATTTTAAAAGTAGAAAATACCCATGATATTCCCAAAGAACTGTTAAAGATTTCTGAAAAAAATCAGGCAAAAACGCTTTTTTACAATCGTCAATATGAAGCTAATGAATCACAAAGGGATCAGTTAGTGGAGAATGATCTGCGAAAACATCAAATCACTTGTTATAGTTTTGATGATCAAGTGATTTTGCCTCCCGGCAGTGTTAAAACACAAACAGGAGAGCCGTATTCTGTTTTTACGCCGTATAAAAAAGCATGGAAACGTGCTTTTACACAAAGCTCGATAATGCTTCCTAAAAGGATAAAACCTCAAAAATTAATTGATATCAAGGCTGATTCAATTCCAGATATAGTCGATGGATTTAAATCATCTATAGATCCAGCTTTATGGCCAGCAGGAGAAAGATCAGCTGAATTGCGGTTAAGAGCCTTTATTGAAAATCAGTTGTTTTTATACGATAAACAGCGCGATTTCCCTTCTCTTACAGGAACGAGTCAATTATCTCCTTATTTATCAACCGGAATGATTTCACCCAGATTATGTTTTATGGAAGCACTAACGGCTAATCAGCAGGAGTTAGATTCAGGTAATAGCGGAGCACTTACTTGGATGTCTGAGCTGATTTGGCGTGAATTTTACAAACATTTATTAGTTGCCGTACCTAGGCTTTCAAAATCGAAGCCTTATCAACTTAACACGGAAAAGATAAAATGGTGTTATGACGAAAAATTACTAAAAGCATGGCAAGAAGGTAAAACAGGTTACCCAATCATTGATGCCGCGATGCGGCAGTTAAATACAACAGGTTGGATGCATAATCGGCTTCGTATGGTCGTTGCCATGTATTTCACAAAAAATATGTTCTTTGATTGGCGGATCGGAGAGGATTATTTTATCAGTCACTTAATTGATGGCGATTTGGCAGCAAATAACGGTGGTTGGCAATGGTGCGCTTCAACGGGAACAGATGCAGCACCTTATTTTAGAGTATTTAATCCCATTTCACAAAGCGAGCGATTTGACCCTGAGGGCAAGTTTATTAGACAATATTGCCCTGAGTTAAACGCCTTGGATGATAAGAGTATTCATGATCCGTATGCACGAGCATCATTAATGGTAAGCAGGATGGATTATCCTACGCCATTAATAAATCTTAAATCAAGTAGAACTAGGGCAATTGAAATATTTAAAACATTAAATAATTAAGCATTCGCTAATAATAATTTTAAACCATCATCTATACCATGCTTTGCGCTATAAGCCAAAATTTGGTTTGCTTTTTCCGGTGAGCCATAAGAATGAACTATATCCCCTGGTCGTTTTTCTTTGTGGTTACGTTTAACAGAAATTTTTAATATGTTTTCAATTCTCGAAGCGAGAGAATTAATGCTGGTGGGATTATTGGTACAAACATTAAAAACCTGCGGCGCAAGCTGAATACGATCAAGTGCGCGAATACAAAATTGTACAACGTCAGCCACATAAATAAAATCTCTGGTTTGTTCTCCATCTCCATAGATGCAAATAGGCAAATTTTTTGAAATTTTATCAGCAAAAATTGAAATAACACCTGAGTAAACAGAGTTAGGATTTTGTCTAGGGCCATAAACATTAAAAAATCGTAAACCTATGGTTGGAACCCGATGCACTAAAGTTGAAACTCGACCATATAATTCAGAAGCTAATTTGGTAGCACCATAAAGTGAGATAGGTTGAGTTCGAGCGTCTTCAGTAACTGGCAGAGAGGAAACTTCGCCATAAACAGCAGAAGAAGAGGCATAAATAATGGGCGGTTTTTTAGGTTGTAAAGAGGCCACTGTATAAAGGTTTAAAGTCCCTGTTAAGTTAACATCATGAGTTAAAAGAGGTTCTTTATTCGCTAAATCGACAGAAACAATGGCTGCCAAATGAAAACAAGCATCTATCTCCTTCATGGTTTTTAACACAAGTGACTGATCACGAATGTCCCCTTCAATAAATTTGGCCTTTGGATTTAAATTATCTAACAAACCAGTTGATAAATTATCAAGGACAGTAACATGATTTCCAAGTTTTATTAATTCATCGGTTAAATGTGAACCTATAAAACCACAGCCCCCTGTAACCAAAATCTTTTTCATATTTTTTTACCTTGAATGCGATGAATAATATAAATAATCAAACCATAGAATCTAGCAAGAACGTGAAATTGTCGAAATCCGAAGGTTTCTATAAAAACTAGAATAAATAAACGTGAAGGATCCGCCAATTGTTGATAACGATTAAAGTTAAATAAAAACAGGAAAGCATTACCAATTGTTAAAAACACCATGAAACCCCAAGCAGAGATAATATACAACATTACTGAATTAAAATGAATAAAGCCAACCGCCCAAGAAATTAGAAAAACAAGATAAGCAGAAAATTCGATTAATCCACCGAAAACTTCAAATAATAGATAGTAAGGGTATGAAAAATAACCTTGAAGCTTATATGAAGCATTAAAAAACATACGCTTATAAGGTAGTGTGCTTTTCAACATTCCTCTCATCCAGCGTTCTCTTTGTCCCCAAAAACCTCTTAACGTATCCGGAACGTCCGTCCATGCAATTGCATTAGGGCAAAAATGAATATTGTAAGGTTTATTTCGTTGTCGCATGTAGGTATGTAAACGGAGGATGATTTCAAAATCTTGAGCAAAGTTTTCTAGATCAAATCCAGCTGCTTGTCTTACAGCATTTGTTTGAAATAATGTAAAGGCGCCAGCAAATGATAAGGCGCCGCCAAAAGGTGACCATCCTGTGCGACCAAACATGAAAGAACGTAAATATTCACACATTTGCATGGCTGCAACGATTTTGTGGGGCATTTTTACGGATAAGATTTTTCCATCTTTAAATGTACAAGCATTTAAAACATAAACGCCACCACCGACCGCTACTGTATTAGGACGACTTAAGAATGAGAAAATAATTTTTGATAAAGCATCTGGTTCAAGTAATGTATCAGCATCAACAGTTGCAAATAAGGGGGTGCGACAAATATTAAGCCCCGCATTTAAAGAATCTCCTACATTGCTATGTTTTTTATCGATGACTGTAATGTTTGGATATTTTTCTGAAATGTAATAGTTAATTACTTTTGCCGTCTTGAAACGTTCTAGACTATTCATTTCTGTTGTTTGTAAAGCATATTCTGAGATCAAAAATGAGAGCATATCATCCGTTGAGCCATCATTGACAATGATGATATGAACATTTTTATATAATGAGTTTAATATGCTCATAATAGATTCTCTAATAGCACTTCCTTCATTAAAAGCAGACATGATAATAGTGACCGAAGGTAAAATAGATAAATCAATTAGAGAATTGACATCCGTAATTTCGTAAGTTTTAAAAGTAGAAACCACTTCAGAAATGCTTGTTAAAAATAAAAGAAAAGATCCCATTGTTAGACAAACAAAAAGAAATAAAATAATGGCGTTGATGAAAACAATCAAGTCAATAGTCATTTGTTGGCTTCTTCTAACATAATAGAATAATCTTCAGACTCGTAATTTAAAGAATCAATTTGTAGATCTTGAGAAACAGCATGAAGTTCTTGTTTTCCAAGATGGTCTAATGCTTTTTTTGCTTGTATTCTTACTTCATTAACTGGGTCGTTTAAAAGACGATATAAATTCTCGTTATTAATAGAGGCCTTAAGATCAATTAAACAGGAAAGAGCTAAAGCTCGGATCTGCCACAATGGATGAGATAATAGATGTTCAAGTAAAACTAATGCCTCATTGACATGAGAATGAGCGAGTAATCGAATGGCTGCTAATTCAAGATCAAGATTTGTTGTGGTGATACTCTCAGCAGCAATTGCGTAAAAGTTTTTTGACATGGGAGCATGTAATAAAATCTTAAAACAAAAAGCTTTTTTTAATGGAGCATCTTCAGACGCTAATCTCTGTGTGATGATGTCTACAATATTTGCATTTGGATGTTCAAAACTCGCTAAATACATAGCTTGAGAAAACAATGGAAGCGTAGATGCGTAATCAATGATGTTATTCACGGTTGTGCTAAGCATGGCAGGCGTAGCGTTCGCTAAAATAGTACGTAGAGCTGATAGTGAGATCAGAGGGGTTTTGTCCTTGGTCAAATTGTAAATGATTTCTTCATTTTCATAGTTATAGCAAAGATTATAAGTTTGAACGACATGGTAGCGATCGATAACCTTTTTTGAAAGCACCGCTTTATGGGTTAAAGGAAATATAATTTCGTTAAAAAATAATATCCGAATGGATTTTCGCCAGTTTTCTTTGTTCAATCGGTCGAATTTAGTAACAATAGGCAACAAAATAGAAAATTTGAGCCATTTTTTCGAAAAATAGCTTTTGTCAAAAGGGGGGGAGAGATTAAAAAAGTTATTAAATAGCGCTTCAATATCTTTGGTTATATGAATAACTCGAGTTTTTGAATGGACATAGTAGATTTTTAATAAATAGCAGCCGAGAATCAATAAAACTATGAAAGCTAGTTCTATAAAAATGATTGTTTCGATTATACCCATATAATAAAACCGTTAGTTTTTAAAAAATAAACTTCAAGCCAGCACCATAGGTTGTTAAAATTCTAGTTTTAGGGATCGGAAAAGCTTGATCTTGATACCCCATATTAAAACTCATATACAAGTGTTTATTTAATGGTAACTGAAATGTTCCATATATCAAGCTGGTTCTAAGAACGAAAAAATCGACAGTAAGTAAGTCAAATAAATCAGGGCTTTTGCCTGTTCCACCCGTTAGCGAGAGATAATAATTAGGGTCATTTTTAAAATATCGTCTAGCCATTAGGGTATAAAAAACAGAATGTTCCCCTACTTTTGGTACAAAAGAATTTTGCTTGAGAGAAAATAAGTACGTATTTCCAATATATTTATCTAAACTTACTTCATAAATTCGAAGAAAAGTGTTTGCTATTTTTAAATACTTCCCACCACCACCCAAAACATAATTATAAGGTAAAATATAATAGGCATTACCCGCATATTTTTGGTTTGGAAATATATTTGGAACATTTGAATTAGCATAATCCAGATATAAATATAAATATTTATTTAGTATTGGATAAGCTTCAACTTCATACTGATTCCCTGCAAACCCTTGACGTCGTGCTCCGTTTAATCTAGCCCCAATTGTTCCATATGGTGTTCGATGGTAGAAATAAAGATCTTCATATCCCCAATTACTTTTTAGGTCGCTAACATAACTATTCCATCCATCAACACCGATTTGATTAGTATAATCGTTAGATGAAGGTATGTTAGCAAACTGTCTTTGCGATATAATAGAATTGTTAGGTGTCTTATTTTCAACTACTGTCGCAACTTTGTTTTGATAAGCCAATAACCTTTTATTATTAGGCTGAAGTTTAAGACCTTCTTGTATTAAAAGTTTTGTTCGCTTTGAGTCATTTTGTTTAATAGAAAGCGTTATTAATGCGATTCTTATATCCGTATACTTGGGATATTTTTTTAAGGCTTTGGTGAGCGCTTTGTCAGCCAGCGTATATTCATTTTGTTTAGTGTAAATTAAACTAAGAAGGTATAGAACATCAGGATCGTTTGGGTATGGTTTTAAATACGCAAGCGCAAGTTTTTTCGCTGAATTTAGATTTCCTTTTGTGTAAGCCGCACGAATTGATTCATAGTTTGGCGCATTTGTTGATGGAACATTGGGTTTAACTGTCGGAGATTTTGATGTTTCTTGGGAAATTGTTTGATTTTCAAGCTTTGTTTTGTAAGACAACAGTTTCTCGTTTTTAGGATCTAACTTAAACCCCTCATCTATAAGTTGTGATGCTTGGTCGTAGTCTTTTTGCGACAGTTCAAGTTTAATTAGAGCAACTCGTATATCTATATATTTAGGAAATTGTTCTAGAGCTGTTTTGAAGGTTTCTTCAGTCGCCTCAGTTTCATTTAGTTTTAAATAAATTCTTCCCAACAAAAATTGAACGTCTACATCCTTGGGATGTTTTTTAAGATATTTTAGAGCTAATACTTTTGCTTTATTTAAATCATTGGATAAGAAAAGAGCGCAAAGTGAATGATATGAAATGATAGTTTTTTTATTAACTATATTTTTCCTTTCAGGTGTAAGAGTCGCTCTTGTATGATTAGCATTAGAAGCAAAACAAAAATTAAATATTGAGTAAGCAAAAAAAAGGCCAATAATAATTAATTTCAGTTTTTTTGTCATAATAATTTTCACGTAAATAAAAAAACATTACTTAATAAGGTCATTTATCGTATCTTCCAGTGTCCATTGATGTTGATACGAAATAAGCGAGTTAAGTTTTTTTAAATTGGGTCTTCTTCTTGGAATATCAAAGTATTCCTGGCCATAAGCTTCTTTGTAAGGAATGTTTTTAACTTTAGATTTACTTTTGATAAGTGTTTTTACTAAAGCCGCTAGTTCATTGATAGTAATTTCTCGATCATTTCCAACATTGACAATTTCACCGATACTTTTTTCAGTGTTTGCTAGCATATCAAGCATGTTAACGGTATCGCGAACATCACAAAATGATCGTGTTTGGTTGCCATCGCCAAATACCGTAATATCTTCTTCTGCCAATGCTTGTTTCACAAAGCGAGGTACTACCATTCCATATTGCCCAGTTTGCCTTGGTCCGACGGTATTAAAAAATCTAACCAATGTGACGGGAATATTGTTGACGTTGTAGGAAGATAATCCTATGGCTTCATCTGCCAATTTGCTGATGGGATAATTCCAACGATTTTTGGCATGAGCATCTATAATTAAGTCATCATCTTCAGATAAAAATTCTTTTTTGCTAGAGCCATAAACTTCAGAACTTGATGCAATAATAACTCTGGGTTTCCAACCACTGATTTTAATTTCATTCAGAAGACGTTCACATGCCGTAATATTAACTGAAAGTACACGTAAAGGATCATCTAAAACTTTATATACACCAACAACGGCGGCCATATGATAAATTCGGTCTGCCCAAGCAACCGCTTTATCTAATTCAGACCAATTTGAAATATCGGCAGAGTCAAAACGAAAATTTGGATGATTTTCGAAAGGTTTCAAATTCTGGATGGAACCAGTTGATAAATCATCGACGGCATAGACTGTATCACCCTTATTAAGATGATATTCTACAATATGTGATCCGATAAATCCCGCTCCGCCTGTGACTAGAATATGCATGTAATGTTACCTTTATATTTCATAATTGCCAAAAATTTAAACCATAATGGTTGAAGGAGTTTGGTTTAAATAAACCTTTTACATCAACTACCAGTCCATTTTTTCGTATTTTGGAAGCAATTTCTTTTTTAGATAGTCGTATAAACTGTTGGTGTGATACAGCGAAAATCATGACATCAACGGTAGGTAATTCATACCACGGGATTAGCTCTATAGCAAAATGTTGTTTTGCCTCGTCAGCGTATGCAACCGGATCGTGAGTAAACACATGGCAACCATAAGAATTTAATTCTTTAATTAAATTAATGACTTTTGAATTTCTTAAGTCAGGACAGTTTTCTTTAAATGTTATCCCTAATATAGCAATTTTTGCGCCTTTGATTGGTACATCCGCTTGTATTAACTTTTTGATTGTTTGCCCTGCTATATATTTAGGAACACTTTCATTAACCCTCCGACCAGCTAATACAAGCTGTGGGTAATAACCCATTTTTTCAGCTTTGTAAGTTAAGTAATAGGGATCAACACCAATACAATGACCGCCTACAAGGCCTGGTCTAAAAGGAAGAAAATTCCATTTTGTTTCTGCCGCTCTTAGTACTTCTAGAGTATTAATACCTAAGCGATGCATAATAAATGACAATTCGTTGATGAGCGAAATGTTTAAGTCTCGTTGAACGTTTTCAATCACTTTTGCCGCTTCTGCAGTTTTGATGTTTGAAACACGATAAACGCCGCTTTTGACCACGAGTGCATAAGTTTCGGCAACGATTTCTAAGGTTTTTTCGTCTTGTCCTGATACAATTTTGATTGTGTTATCAAATCGATGATTTCTATCACCAGGATTAATTCGTTCGGGAGAATAACCAATGAAAAAATCTTGACCACTTATAAGCCCAGATGATTTTTCAAGAACGGGTAGACATACTTCCTCTGTGGCACCTGGATAAACGGTAGACTCGTAAACCACAATGTCATCTTTTTTGAGTTGTTTTCCGATGATTTCTGAGGCTGATATAAGTGGTGAAAAATCAGGTTTGTTGCTATCGTCTATAGGTGTTGGTACAGAAATAATATGAAAATTGGCTTTTCGTAATTTTTTAGGATCGGAGATATAAGTAATTTTTGTGTTGGCAAGCTCTTCCTTTGTAAAATTATTATTTCGATCAAAACAATCTTTTAGTTCATCTAATCTTTGAAGATTAATATCAAACCCTAAAACTGACATTTTTGATCCAAATGAAACAGCAACGGATAAGCCAGTGTAACCCAAACCAATGATAGAAATAATCCTGTTCACGTACTTTTCACTTTTTTAAATTATTATTGATGGAAAAATCGCCTTTTACCTGATTATTTGTTATAATATCTGCTTTACGTTTATTAATCAAAATTTTGTTAGTTGGAGTAATTGGATGGCTGTCCAAACAACCTATGATTCATCAAATATTCAGGTTTTAAAAGGCTTAGATGCAGTTCGAAAACGTCCGGGAATGTATATTGGGGATACAGACGATGGCACCGGCCTTCACCATATGGTTTTCGAAGTAGTTGATAACTCAATTGACGAAGCATTGGCTGGATATTGTCAAAATATTTATATCACGTTACATGTTGATAATAGCGTAACGGTTAAGGATGATGGTCGCGGGATCCCAGTAGACATACACCCAGAAGAAGGTCGATCCGCTGCTGAAGTTATTATGACGGTTTTACACGCGGGTGGTAAGTTTGATAAAAATTCTTATAAGGTTTCAGGTGGTTTACATGGCGTGGGTGTTTCGGTGGTCAATGCTTTGTCAGAAGTACTGGAACTTACAATTAATAAAGACGGCCAGGTACACGGTCAAGTCTATCATCTGGGTGTTCCGGATGAACCTTTAAAAATCATTGGTACAACACAAGATCATGGTACCAAAGTTCGATTTAAGCCAAGCGCTGAAATTTTTACGAACATTGAATTTCATTATGATATTTTAGCAAAACGTTTTAGAGAATTATCATTTTTAAATCCTGGCATTAGTATTACACTAGAAGATGAACGAACAGGTCGTAAAGATACTTTCAAATATGAAAGTGGTATTCGTGGGTTTGTAGAGCATTTAAATCGAAATAAAACGCTTGTTAATAATCAAGTATTTTATTTTAGTGCCGAAAAAGACGATATAATCGTAGAAGTAGCGGCTCAATGGAATGACTCTTATCAAGAAACGCTGTTTTGTTTTACGAATAATATTCCACAAAAAGATGGCGGAACTCATTTAGTCGGTTTTCGTGGCGCGATGACACGAACCTTAAATAATTATATTGAAGAAGAAGGTTGGGCGAAAAAATATAAAATCAACATGTCTGGTGATGATGCTCGTGAAGGTTTAACTGCTATTTTATCGGTAAAAGTGCCTGATCCAAAATTTTCGTCTCAAACAAAAGATAAATTAGTTTCATCTGAAGTAAAAGCGGTGGTTGAATCATTGATGGCGAAAAAGTTTCAAGAATATTTATTGGAACAACCACAAGAAGCCAAAGCCATTGTTTCTAAAATTTTAGATGCTGCTCGTGCTAGAGAAGCTGCACGCAAAGCGCGAGAAATGACGCGTAGAAAAGGAGCGCTTGATTTAGCAGGCTTACCTGGAAAATTAGCAGATTGCCAAGAAAAAGATCCAGCGTTATCTGAAATTTTCATTGTTGAGGGTGATTCAGCAGGTGGTTCAGCCAAACAAGGTCGCGATCGTAAGCATCAGGCCATATTACCTTTAAAAGGAAAGATCTTAAATATTGAGAAAGCACGTTTTGATAAAATGATTGCTTCGGCAGAAATTGGTACTTTAATTACAGCATTGGGTTGTGGTATTGGACGTGAAGAATTTAACCCCGATAAATTACGATATCATCGTATTATCATCATGACTGACGCGGATGTAGATGGTTCACACATAAGAACCTTATTGTTAACCTTTTTATATCGACAAATGCCGGAAATTATTGAAAGAGGCCATATCTATATTGCGCAACCACCACTTTATAAAGTAAAAAAAGGCAAACAAGAACAATATATTAAAGATGATGAAGCACTTTATAGCTATCTTTTACAAAACGCACTGGAAGAGGCTGAGTTATCACCCGCATCTAGTGTGCCAAGTATTTCAGGTGTTCGTTTAGAACAATTGGTTAATCAATATAGACAGGTTTTACATATTATAGAAAGATTAAGTCGAAAATACCCCAAAGCTGTTTTAGAAGAATTTTTATATATGCCCGCACTCAAAGTACATCATTTTGCAAGTCATGATGAAATGAAAAAATGGGGAATGCTGTTACAAGAACGATTAGAACGCTTCAAAACAAATGGTGCAGTTTATACCGTGAGTGTTGTTGAAATAAATCAATCATATTATCCTGAAGTTTCTTGTTTAATTCATGGCGTTGTAACTGATTACCAATTTTCACAGGAATTTGTTCATTCAAATGAATATGCAGCTATTTCCGGATTAAGTGATGTTTTTGCAGACATTATTGGTGCTGAGACGTTTATCAAACGCGGAGAGAAGAAACTACAGATCCAAAATTTTGAAGAAGCTTTTAATTGGATGCTAGAAGAGGCAAAGCGTGGTCAAACCATTCAGCGCTACAAAGGTTTGGGTGAAATGAATCCTGATCAGTTATGGGAAACAACCATGGATCCTGCTAATCGCCGCATGTTGCAAGTTAAAATTGAAGATGCTGTTAGAGCAAATGAAATTTTTTCAACCTTGATGGGCGATGAAGTTGAGCCAAGACGAGAATTTATAGAAAATAATGCGCTCAAAGTTGTTAATCTAGATGTTTAAAAGTATTTTAGGCCTTAGGTAAAACGAAGCATAGCGCGTTTTACCTAAGGCCTATGTTTATTCACACATAATTTTCCTTGCTTGCAAGATTAAGTATGGTGTAGAAAAAAGTGCGAGGGTTGTAAGGGTTTTCCATGGCTGAACAACGTTATTATTTTTTCAAAAATAAACTTGCCATGGGGCCAGCCACGTATTGGGACCTTGTTGCGCTATTGCTTATTTTTGGTGTTATTGCACTTTTAGCAATAGGCACAAAGCAAATGACAGTGCCCTATCACTTCGGTCAAACGCTATCCGTCTCACTTGATCCTGGCTATTTACCTGAATATGCATTACGTACTGTTTTACGAATGTTTTATGCCTTAGGGTTTTCTTTATTATTTACTTTTATATTCGGTGCTTGGGCAGCAAAAAGTAAACGAGCAGGACAAATTATCATTCCTATGATTGATATCCTTCAATCAGTCCCTGTTTTAGCTTTTTTATCCATCGCTATAGTAGGGTTTATAAATTTATTTCAAGGTAGTTTATTAGGCCCGGAAGCAGCTGCTATTTTTGTTATATTTACTGCGCAAGCTTGGAATATGGTGCTTAGTTTTTATCAAAGTATGCGAACAGTTCCGTCAGATTTGCTTGAAGTTGCAGAAATGTATCATCTGTCACCGTGGCGGCGATTTTGGCGCGTAGAAGTACCGTTTGCATTACCTGGGTTATTGTGGAATACCATGATGTCTATGTCAGCTAGTTGGTTTTTTGTGGTGGCTTGTGAAGCTATCACGGTTAATAATCAAACGATTAGTTTACCTGGCATTGGATCTTATATAGCTTTAGCCATAGAAAAAGCCAATAGTATAGCGGTATTAAATGCGATATTAACCATGTTTGTCGTCATTGTTTTATATGATCAATTAATTTTTCGTCCGCTTAACAAATGGATAGAGAAATTTAAAATAGATCCCGCTTCTAGAGAAAGTCCACCAAGAACCTGGTTGACTAAGTTATTACATAGAAGTCATGTCATTAAATATATGAGTCATTTTTTTGGTGTTTTAACCGATACCATCGTGAATTTACCCTTATTCAATGTCAAAAAATCACGACCACACGCGGTTCATCCTAAATTTGCTAAATACTTTGGTATTGTATGGAATATTTCGATTGTTGTACTAGTTTTACTGGCTATTTGGGCTGTAATCCACTTTATTGCTAATAATGTAACAGTTGGTGAAATGCTGCATGTGATTTTATTAGGGCTTGCAACAGCAGCGCGTGTTTTTGCTGTCATTATTTTTTGTACGGCCGTATGGGTGCCAATAGGGGTTTGGATAGGGCAAAAACCAAGACTTACTCAAATTGTTCAACCAATTATACAATTTTTAGCCGCATTTCCAGCTTATTTGTTATTTCCAGTGGTTGTTATCCTTATTGTAAAGTTTCATTTAAATGTGCAAATATGGGTAACTCCGCTTATGATTTTGGGTACTCAATGGTATGTTGCATTTAATGTAATCGCCGGTACTTCTGCCATTCCAAAAGAATTATCTTTAGCGGTGGATAGTTTTGGCGTCAAAGGAAAGCTAAAATGGCAAAAGTTTATTTTTCCAGCCGTTTTTCCTTATTATATTACGGGTGCAATTACAGCCGTTGGTGGTGCATGGAACACGAGTATCGTTGCTGAAGTGGTGCATTGGGGAAATACGAGTTTAACAGCAACAGGATTAGGTGCGTATATAACACATTATGCGGCTGAAGGAGATTATGCCAGAATTGGATTAGGTATAACGGTAATGTGTGCTTATGTTTTAGTTTTAAATAGATTGATCTGGCGGCCGTTGTATCAATTTGCTGAAAAACGGTTTCGTTTAGATTAGGAGATGCATGTGGGAAAAGAAACTGAAGATCCGCGAACAATCATTGTCGATATTAAAGAAGTTGCAAAAGCGTTTACAAAAGATGAACGACAAGAACAATTAGTTTTAAACGATATTAACTTTCGGATGGTTGAAGGTGAAATCGTAGCGCTACTTGGAAAATCTGGTTCAGGTAAATCGACCTTGCTCCGAATGATCGCAGGTTTATTGCCTCCAACGCGAGGCGAAATAGTTTATCGTAATCAAAAAGTGACTCGTCCTGTTCCTGGTATTTCCATGGTTTTTCAAAGCTTTGCACTAATGCCCTGGTTGACGGTATTACAAAATGTAGAATTAGGATTAGAAGCATTAGGTTTATCACGTGAAGAAAGACGTGAAAGGGCTATTAAAGCCATCGACACCATCGGTTTAGATGGTTTTGAAAGCGCTTATCCACGTGAATTATCAGGTGGTATGCGACAACGTGTTGGTTTTGCTCGTGCTTTAGTAGTGAATCCAGATTTATTATTGATGGATGAGCCTTTTTCAGCGCTTGATGTTTTAACAGCGGATAACTTATTAAGTGATTTATTAGATTTGTGGCAGTCAAAACAAACGAACACCAATGGTATTTTATTTGTAACACATAATATTGAAGAAGCCGTTTGGTTAGCGGATAGAATCATTATATTAGGTAGCACACCGGGCTTTATTCGTGCTGAACTTAGTGTGGATCTACCACATCCGCGTAATCAACAAGAACCCGAGTTTCGAACGTTTGTCGATAATATTTATACGTTAATGACAACCATGCCAGGTGAAGAAAAACGAATGTTTTTAAGAGAAGTGAAGTTAAAAACGATTGGGCTGGGATATCGTCTACCTGATATTGAAATTTCTGAAATGACAGGTCTTTTAGAAACATTGGATGAGGAATATAAAGGTCGATGCGATTTACCAGAGCTTGCAGAAGCGCTTCATTTAGATGCGGATAATCTTTTTCACTTAACAGAAATATTAGAAATTTTAGGTTTTGCTAGAGTGATGAATGCGGATATAGAAATTACGCAAGCAGGAAAAGCCATTGCGAATGCAGACATATTAGAAAAGAAAGAAATATTTGCAGCGCATTTATTAAAAAATATTCCTCTAGCCAGACATATTCGTAGAGTTTTAGATGAGCGTGGTGGTCATAGAGCGTCTAAAAGTCGATTTTTAACTGAATTAGAAGATTATTTTAGTGAAGAAGAAGCAGAGCGTGTGTTAAGTGTTGTCATTGACTGGGGGCGTTATGCTGAAGTTTTTGCTTATGATAATAATGCAGAAATGCTGAGTTTAGAAAACCCAAATTAATTGATGTAATTCATATGAACTTGATAACAAATAGAAATACGGGATTACTTTGGTGTGTTTATACTTTATTTATTTGTGCTTTGATTGTTTTAACACATAACCATCATACGGTAACACCTAACTATTTCACAGCCGCACAAAATTGGTTACAAGGAAAAGATCTCTATAATGGTACGGGTACCGGGTTTATTTATTTTCCAACGGCGGCTATTTTATATATTCCATTAACAAAACTACCTTTTTTGATGAGCGAAGTGATTTGGCGTGTTTTATCAATAGCTATTTTTGCTTATGGTTTGTTTTGTTTCTCGTCATTGCTGGATTCAAAAAACAAAGCCTTAAATTATTTTTTTATGACCCTTATTGCGATTCCGCTTGGTTTTGCAAGTGCTCGCAATGGGCAGATGAATTTTTTAATGGCGGGGATTCTCTTACTCGCAACTGTAAGTTTATCAAACCAAAAATGGATACTTAGCGCCTTTTTATTTGTATCAGCTTTAGCGCTAAAACCAATAGCGATAGTGTTCTTGCTTTTAGCGGCTGCTTTAAATTTTCGTTTAATGAAGTATTTAATATTATTTATATTCGTATTGATAGGGCTTTCGTTTCTAACCCAAAGCCCACATTATGTTTATACACAATATCGAGAAAGTTTCACGATGTTATTAACCGCTGGAAATTTAGGGGTAGAAACGACAACTGATTGGGCACAAATATTTAGTATGCTTGCTCAATTTGGTGTGCCTATCGCGTATTTTTGGCAGACCATTATTCGTGTCTTAGCGGCCGTATTAACCTTGGTGATCGCGTATTTAATTGGTAAGAAAAGTGATCGTCAAACGACTTGTTTTTATCTATACATGCTTTCGGCTATTTATTTAATGATATTTAATCCAAGAACAGAAAATAATGATTATATTATTTTAGCACCAGCGATTGGTTTTTATTTAAGTCTGGCATTTCAAAAACAGCAAAAAATTATCGCCAGTTTATTGCTGATCATCACCATTGGCATTGCGGGTAGTTATACGGTTGGTGAATGGTTAACTCCGGGGCATCATACTTGGTTAGCACCTTTAATGACGTTGGTTTTTATCATAATTGTAGGGTGGATTAGGCGCGCAGCGCCGTAATCCACCATGATGACTTCATTCATTACTCGCTCTGCCACCACATAAGATGATATTTTAGATTATTTTGTGTACAATTACAGAATATTCCCTCGAAATTAACGAAATGTAATATGTGCCAATTGTAGGGCGGGCAAAACGTGCAAAACAAATGGACTAAAAGTTAATAATGTTGTATGTGCACGTGTGTCCGCCATCATTCTTGATTATTTCGCTCGCGCACGCAATGACAGCTAAAATCCTAAATACAATAGAATTTCCAAAAAAAATATGATAAAAAGCTTTCAATAATAATAACGATAAAGAGCTAATATTGAAACGATC
>JBFWPS010000009.1:0-19954 GCA_050249855.1 Gammaproteobacteria bacterium | reverse complement strand
TATCTTTTATAGAATCATTAATTTAAAGCGAAGGTAATTTTTATATATGAATAAAAATACACGTACTGAGAACAATAAAAGTATATTTGTTATCAATAAAAAACGACTCCATAAGTTATTTTCAAACCTAAAGCAAAAAGGGGTTAAAAAAACATTTCAATATTATATTGAGAGATTTAAATCAAGAAAAAAATTAGATTATAATGAATGGGTAAAGTCATTCGCTCAATTAACTGAAAATGATAAAGCAAAAATTTATGAGCATATAAAAACGTTTGGTTACAAACCAGTTATTTCTATCATTATGCCGATATATAATACACCAGAAATTTATTTGAAAAAAGCGATCGATTCTGTACGTGCGCAGTTATACGAAAACTGGGAGCTTTGTATTGCAGATGATAATTCATCTGAACCACATGTTCGTGTTATCTTAGAACACTATATGAAAATTGACGAACGGATCAAAGTTGTCTTTCGTGAAAATAACGGTCATATCTCTGAAGCTTCAAATAGTGCACTACATCTGACTATCGGTGAGTATGTGGGGTTATTAGATCATGATGATGAATTATTAGAGCATGCTTTGTATATGAATGTAGAGGCGTTAAATAAGAATCCGAGATTAGATTTAATTTATAGTGATGAAGATAAGCTTGACCAAAATGAAAAATGTATGGATGGCTTTTTTAAGCCTGACTGGAACCCTTTATTACTACTTTCAATGAATTATACTTGTCATTTTAGTGTTTATCGTGCGTCTATTCTTAAACGAATAGGTGGTTTTAGAAAAGGATATGAAGGTTCACAAGATTATGATTTGGTTTTACGTTTTACAGAGCAAATTCCAGCTCATAATATTTATCATATTCCGCATGTGCTTTATCATTGGCGGGCAATAGAAGGTTCCACGGCCCTGAATCTAGATAGTAAATCATATGCAGTTTCTGCTGCGAGACAAGCGATTGAATCGCATTTGGAGCGAATGAAAGTTAAAGCTAAAGTTATTCCTCACCCTATGACAGGATCACATCATCGCGTTATTTTTGAATTACCCAATTCTTTGCCTAAAGTTGGAATTATTATACCCACTAAAGATAAAGTAGATTTACTAAGACGAGCGATTGCATCTATACTAATGCATAAAAATGAGTATCCTAATTTCGAAATTATTGTGATGAACAACAATAGTGAAAAGAAAGAAACTTTTGCTTATCTCCAGGCCATTAAACAATATCCTCAAATTAAAGTAATTGATTGTTTAGAACCATTCAATTGGTCAAGAATCAATAATTTAGGCGCAAAAGTAACAGATGCAGAATTGCTTTGCTTTTTAAATAATGATATCGAAGTCATTACGCCTGATTGGCTAAAAGAAATGGTCGGTATTTTACAATATCCTAAAATTGCAGCCGTTGGAGCAAAATTATATTATCCTGACAATACCGTACAACACGCGGGTGTGGTACTAGGTATGAATCATTTAGCAGCACATATTTTTAGAACGGATGAACGTTTTAGTTTTGGTTATTTTGCTAGATTAATTGTATTACAAAACTATTCAGCGGTCACGGGTGCTTGTTTGCTCGTAAAGCGTCAAATATTTGATAAATTAGGTGGTTTTGATGAAGCTTTAGCAGTCACTTACAATGATGTTGAATTTTGTGTACGTTTAAATAAAGCAGGTTACTTAATTGCTTGGACACCATTTGCTGAACTTTATCATTATGAATCAGCTACTAGAACCTCAGATCTCGCACCGGAAAATATAAAACGATTTGAAAAAGAATCTAGTTATATACGCACTAAACATACAGATATTTTAAATGAAGATCCTGCTTATAATCCAAATTTAGATTTGTTTTCAATGAAAGTGATTCCTGCTTGCCCACCAAGAGCAATTAAGCCTTGGTTAGAAAATAGGGTGAGTATTTCTGAATAACACGTTGATAGTAATTATTATCAAATTCAATTTTTAGCTCATTTAGAATAGGTAGAATTGGTTTTAAATCAATATGTGCGTATGAAGCTCCCTTAGGTATATATTCACAAATTGCTTTTTTACCAATAACCGTTTCAAAAAGCGTTATAATTTCTTTCATAGTTAGTGAATAGCTATTTGCTATATTAATGATTTGATTTTTATATAAATCACTTTGAATAATTTTATCTGAAATTAAATAAAGATGATCAATATCAATAAAGTTTCGTGTGCTATGACTCCATACCTCGAAAGGTAGGGAATGATTAATTTTATGAAATAAAAAATTTGCAAGCATATGCTCATTATCAGATATTCCAATAATTTGTGAAGCACGAAATATGTGATAATTATTTGCATGTGAACTAATGAGGTCTTCCATGATAAGTTTGTGTTTTACATAAAGTGAATCTGAAAGACTGGGATCAAAAATACTACATGTACTAAAATAGACGAATGTATGTGTTGGATAGGCGTGTAATGTTTCAAGCAATAAGGATTTCTCACGTGAAAATTCATTAAAATCAGTTTCTTGTGAATTTGAAATGCCACTTGCAAATATAACTGTATTATTAGATTGCTGATAGCTGTCAAACTTCTTAGCAATCATACCATTGCCAATAATCATTATTGCCTCTCGTTATCAAATGAATTGTAAATATCAATTAACTTATTTGAAAAATGAGCTACAGGATCATCTGGCATAAAATTGTGATAAGCTTTTTTTGCTGCAACTCCTAATTCCTCCCAGTTTGCGCGCTCCTGCCAAGCGCGTTCTAGTGCTTCATCTATCATAGAGACACTCGGTGATTTTGCTATAAAAGCAGAATCATTATCTTTTAATATTTCAATGTGACCGCCAACATCGGTTACAATTGGTAATCTTGCTGAATGCATTGCATGCAGTGTGACGATGGGAATACCTTCCATACGACTTGTTGAGATATAAGCGTGATTATGCGACCATATTTCTTTCATACTAGTTTTGTGGGCGTTAAACTTAAGATTTTTTAGGTTGTAAAATTCTTTTAGCTCGATTAATTGATTGAGATGAGGTCCATCACCATAAAAATTAATATATAAATCTCGTTCCTTCCACTTAGCTAGGTTTAGTACTTCTAAAAGTAAATCCTGTCCTTTATGGCAGATTGCATACCTTGCTGGGCATGCTAGATGATATCCATTATCAGTGCTTGGATAGGGCGCACATGATTTATCTTCGATAGGAACGGGATTGTAGTGTTGTTCGGCATTATGTAATTTATACTTGATTTGTTTTTCAAAGAAGTTTTTATTTTTATCACAGGTAAAGAAAGTAGTATGAGCATTAGCATAAGCAGTTTTAAGTAAATTGTTACCAGCCTCATCTAGCCAAACTGCTTCATGTGTTAGTTGATTAACAATAACATAATTTAAATGATGTGCGTTGCAAAAGTTAAACCAATCGAAACCCTCATTCTGGTATCCTTGAGAAAATACAATTAATTTAGGATTAAAGTTTAATAAATTTTGAAAGCCCCATTCATTGTTGTAGAAAACCTTGACTCCAATTTTAGCGAGATTTTCTAGTTTGTTAATCAATAGCTCTTTATTATCTAACACAACACAAATATCGTATCCTAGTTTTTTTAGATTGATGGCTGATTCATACCATAATACTTCGCTGCCTCCACCTTCAACTGCCCATGCATTTGTGCTGATAAAAGCAATAACTTTAGAGTTATTTAAATCATCTTGGTTTAGTGGATCAAAATCAAAAATATTTTCTTCTACAACATCAGAGATTTTTATGGGTAAAGTTAATGGGTTGATATTAATTAATTCAAGTAATCTTGTAACATAGGTTTGATAATTAAAATTATTTTGAATTAACTCGGGGGCTTGTTTAGAGATTTCATCATAAGCCTTCTTATCGTTTAACAACCAGTCTATTTTGTGAATAAAATCATCTATATCATGCTTTTTAACGACTAATTTAGCGTTAATTTTATTGAGCCATTCTGGGATACCACCACAATCATCAAAGGCTAAAACTGGCGTACCACATGCAAGTGCTTCTATGGCGACATTTGGGAGTGAATCTTCACGACTAGGTAAAATAAATAGATCTGCGCCAGCCATGTAAATCATGTAATATTTTTCAAAATTTTTAAAAATAATATGGTTTGAAATATTATCATTTAATAAAGCTTGCATTTCATGTCCATTGGTGTCACCTAACCAAACAAAATATATGTTAGAATTATGCTCGCACATTTTTTGTGCTATATCATGAAAAAAGTCAATGCCTTTCCGTTTGAAGCCCTTTCCAGCGCCGAGGATAATCTTCGCATTTTCAGGCAAAAAAAGTAGTTGTCTTAATTTTTGAGAAGCTTGAATTCTATTTACGTGTTTGTGATCTACAACACAACCTTGAGGTAAAATACATTTTGATTTTAAGGAAGAAAATTGCTTAATAAACTGCTCATAAGCATACTCATTTGAGAAAACCAAATGATTATGTTGTGAAAGTATTTTTAAATTTGGTATGGCTGATTGGTCCCAGCTGAGTGATAAGATTGTTTCTGGTAGTTCATGATTTAAGATAACGTAGTGAAAATTCTTTGATTCAAGATATGGGATTAATAATGCACCTGCAAAAGTACTAAGAATAGCATTTTGGATATTGTAGCTGTGAAGAATGTTTAAAAGCGATTTTAAAATTTTGTGTTCAAAAATATGTGTATGCGCAGGTTGTTCAAGACAAATAATACGACAAACTTTTGAAAATTCTGGTTCTAATTCTCCACTCGTTAGCGTAAGTAGGATGATGTTGAGTTTGTACTGGTTTGCTAATATTTTTGCAATGGCAAGTAAAACCATTGGGGCACCCGTACGAGTTAGATCATGGGAGAATAGTAAGATTGGTTTTTTATGATAGTTGGAAACTAAATGTTCATAAACCTTTGATTCATATATTTTTAATTTAATGGTATTTGAAAAAAAAAGTGATTTGAGCGTTAAACTAAGCTTGTAATAATAATGCGTGAGTTTGATTTTGAGATAGTTACGATTTTTTAAATTGTTAATAATACGTTTTGCTGTACTTATTTTGATCACGACTCGTCCCTATAGTGAAAGTTTGAAGTATTTTAAGTCAAAAACAAATAAATGTACAATAAAAGCTTAGATTTTTAGTCTTGTAGTAATGCTGACTAGTTTAGTTGCAACATCTGTCGTCATGTTTGTTAATTGCAGTTTATGGTCTAAATCTTTTGGTAATATGAGATAAAATTCATTGTTCCCCTTGCTAAAAGTTTGAAGATAAGAATTATCACCATAGCGTATGCATAGCTGCCCATCCCCATCACTTTGAAGCATGATTTTTGCTAATTGAGTCGATTTATTTAAACCAGGAATGATCATGTTGATAGGTGTTTTTAGATTGATATCACCTTTGATTTGAATATCAGAATGTGTTTGATTTAATAACCAATGATGTTCTTGTTTTAAAGAAGCATGTTGAAATTGATGATACGCACGCCAATAATTTATATCACTTAAAGGAATTGATAAGTTTCGTTCAGTCATCACATAAATAATTAAATCAGGTTTAGATTGATTGATTTCAGTGGTTAAATTAAGTGGTGGAGCACCTGCAATACGAATATGATGACCTTCTTGAAATGTTTCACGAAATGAAGATTGTAAATAAGGTGAGAGTGCATTACCCATAGAATCACGAAGTACTAATATTCTAAGTGGACTCGTTGATGATGGATTGAAAGTGTGTCTAGGTAAGTCTAAAAGATCAGTTAAAGTTGACCCTGGAACTTTTGTGTGAACTCCCTCTGGGCTTATAATTTCATAAGCAGGGAATGGTTTTCTAAGTTTTGCAAAAGTCCAAGGATTTTTTCGTTTCAAATTAACCATAGGCAGAAACTCATTACCAAAATCTTTTTCAAATACTGGCGTTGCATGTTCTAAACCAAATAATTTTAGATGAGGAAATTTTTGTTGAATATGTTTTGCAATTTCTTGCCAGGCAACCCAGGCACCATAATCAGTCCAATGTGTATTGAATGCAGAATAGGTATCAGCATTTTTACGAGCCTCAAGTAGAGCGGGTCGAAGATCAATAATTTCAATAGGTTGATCTTTTGCTTTATTAAGTACCAAGTCAAAACTAGAAGGCTTCTTAAGGCTTTTTCCCGCCCATTTAGGCAGTTTATCAGAATAAATATCCCATTTCGCTGGTGCTAAAATAAAAAATAAGTGTATTCCATGATTTTTAGCATATTCAGTTTGATACTTTAAAACTTCAATCCAACTGCTAGCTTCTTCTTCTTTCATTAACCTTCGATGAATACTTTGACTAAAGTTCCCATTGTGCATATCACCTAAGAATACCCATCCATCACGTGCGATGACAAAAGCATTTTTATTGCCTGAAACACCTAAACGATATAAAGAAGTGTTATAAACCTGTATCGCATTCCGCCAAAAAGGCGTTTCACGTTTCAGCGCTTCAATTTCTGCATTAGAGGCAGTATGTGAATGTCGTATATTATCTAAAAATGTAAAAAATCTAGGCGAAAACAGAATAGCTATCACAGGAATTAATAAGGATAGTATAAAAGTGATATTGATTAATAATTTAAACCGGTTCTTTATCATGATTCCTACTTTTTAGTTGATCACGAATCGTAATGCTTTCTAGTAAAAGTAATGCTTGGTTTGTATCACGTGAAAGTTGAAATGTATTTTTATCCACATTTGCCGGGAGCGTGAAAAACAGTTCATTAAGTGTGTTACCAAATGTTTGTTCTTTATTAATTTCTTCACCGTGAAGTTCATAGTGCAAAGTTAATTTGCCTTCACCAAAACCTTTAATCGTAATTTTAACTAAATGCGGTACTTGTTTAGGATGAAGTAGTTGAATGCTTAAGGGTGAATTTAATAATTCATCACCACTGATATTTAGATTTGGGTTGTGATGCTTTTGCGTCCACAATTCTTCAGTCGCAAGAGATGCTTTGTCAAAATTATCAGCCGTTTGCCAAAAATCCAAATCACCTAGAGGATAAATAAAATAACGCTCTGTCATGATATACACAATTAAATCTGGTTTAAATTGATCAATATAACCTGGGATGTTGATCGACATTGGTGTAGGTACATGATGATGATTCATTTGATAAGTTTCATGAAATGATGATTGTAGAAAAGGAGATAAAGAATTTCCCATCGAATCACGCATGATCAATACTGTTAGATGACTGCTAGCGCGGTCGTTGTGAGTAATTCTAGGTAAATCTCCTAAAATGGTTTGATCAGTACCTTTGGCTGCAATTCTGCTACCATCAGGTTTTATAATAACATAATTTGTTAATGGTTTTCTAAGTCTCACAAACGACCAAGGCATAGGTCTTCTGATTTCAACAATATGACCAAACTCATTTTGTATATCATATGGGGTACTATAGGGTTGCCCTTCCCCCATTGCATAGAGTTTTGCGGTTGGTAGCATTTCTATAATCTTTTTACCAACTTGCTGCCATGCAACCCAGGCACCATAATCCGTCCAGTGTGAGTTAAAATAAGCGTAAGTATCAGCATTTTTACGAGCACTACGTAAAGCTTGACGTGCATCGATGATGGTGACGTTTCTATTTTTTGCTGCTTGAAGAATTAAATCGAAATTTGAAGGCTTTTTCAAAAGTGGTTGTGACCAACTAGGCATTTTATCTGAATAAATTTCCCATTTAGCAGGCGCAGGAATATAAATAAAAGGAATTCCGCGGCGTTTAGCGTAATCAGTTTCATATTGTAAAACTTGAACCCATTCATTAGCTTCCTTTTCTGTGAGCATTTTTTTACGGATTGCTTGACTGTAATTTGAATCGGCCATATCTCCAACAAAAAGCCAATGATCTTTGCCAATTATGGTTATAAATTTATCATTAGATGCATGTAATCGGTAAAGATTGGTATTATAAAGTCTAATGGCTTTCGTCCAAAATGGTGTTGCTTGTCTTAAAACTTCTTTTTCATAATTAATTAATGCAGGTGTTTTGCGAGCAGTTGACAAAAAGTCGAAAAACTTAGGCGAACGAATAACAAAAATAACTGGGATGATGAGTATACTTAAGAAAATAATATTAATCGATAATTTAAAGTAATGTTTAATCATAAATGATTATCTCTTTAATTAAAATCTAAAGTATAAAAACGGGCTGTATGAACCTGCTAATATTTTCATTGAACAAAGAATAACGCCAAAACAAATGGTTATGGTCCCCCATATAAGCTTTTGATTTTCAGGAAATGTTTTTCGCATCCAATGATAAATAGGCATACTAAATAAAGTAGCAACGATTAGAAATACATAAACTTGCGGATCAAGATAGGCCGCAATCGGTAATGGATCATTACCTTGTTTAATCCCTAACATATTGCCGAAAAATGCAAGGGCTTGTTTGAAAGATGTAGCACGGAATAGAACCCAACCAAATATAACAACTAAAAGCAAGTAGGCATGTTTTAACACTTTTGGAATACGCCATTTATCTGGATCAGACCATCTTTCTAGTAACATAAATGCACCATGCCACATACCCCATGCTACAAATGTCCATGATGCACCATGCCAAAGCCCTGTTAGGAAGAAAATAAATAATAAGTTACCATAGGTTCTAGCAGGTCCAATGCGGTTACCACCTAAGGGGATATAGACATAATCACGAAACCATGAAGACAAGGTGATATGCCAGCGACGCCAAAATTCACGTATAGAAGTTGAAATATATGGGTAGTTGAAGTTTTCAGGATATTTGAAGCCCATCATACGTCCCATACCTATTGCCATATCTGAATAAGCCGAAAAATCAAAATAAATTTGGAATGTATAGGCAATCGCACCAAGCCACGCAATACCAAAACTTAGTTCATTATTTGGAAGTGAAAAGATATCATTAACAACTTGTGCCATGGTATCTGCAATGAGTACTTTTTTCATTAAACCTAATGAGAAGCGGGTAATGCCTTCAAATACTTGATCAACATGAACATGTCTATTATCCATATCATTTGCTACATTTGCATAACGAACAATAGGTCCTGCAATGAGCTGGGGAAACATGAGCTTATAGGTTCCGAAGGTAAAAATGCTACCAGTTGGTTTGATATCACCTCGATAAACATCCATGATATAACTGATCCCTTGAAATGCAAAAAAGCTAATTCCAAGCGGTAGGGCGATGTTAACAGCGGGTGCTAGCCAAGGCGAATGTACAGCAGCTAATAAATGATTAAGATTTTCAGTTAAGAAACCAGCGTATTTAAAATAAGCTAATAAACCAAGGTTAATCAGCACACCGGAAAATAGAATGATTCTTGATTTTTGCGTGGGAATTGGTTTTCCGTTAGGATCTAACGCCATGTTTTTACTGAGTAAATAACCAACGGTGAAGTTTGCAAAAATTGAGAAAATCAAAATGAGTGTTCGTACATGTTCTCCATAAAAATAAAATAGTAAACTTCCAAGGAAAATTATAAGATTTCGATAAGTTGGTTTCGAAATATAAAAAATAAAGAAAAACATCGGTAAAAATAAAAATATGAATAAAAATGAACTGAATAGCATATGTGTTTCCTGCGTTTTTGTAATAGCGTTAGTAGTTGCTGCATAAACTCCCTCTCCCCAACAAGTTGGGGAGAGGGAGTATAATGTTAAAAATTATCAATAATATTCAATAAATACTGTCCATAACTATTTTTGGCTAAGGGTTCGGCTAATGTAGCTAATTCTGATGCATTGATATAACCCATGTGATAAGCAATTTCTTCTGGACACGCAATTTTTAAACCTTGTCGCTTTTCTAATGTTTCAACATATAAACTTGCTTCTAATAGTGCGTTGTGTGTGCCTGTATCTAGCCAGGCATGACCACGTCCCATCACGATCACATCTAGTTCTCCGGCTTTTAAATAATGTTTATTAACATCAGTAATTTCTAGTTCACCTCTTGCAGAAGGTTTTAATGATTTTGCAATTTCGACCACACGCTCGTCATAAAAATAAAGCCCTGTAACAGCATAATGCGATTTAGGATATTTTGGTTTCTCTTCAATACTTAATGCTTGTCCATTTGCATCAAATTCTACAACACCATATCGTTCTGGATCGCTGACTCGATAAGCAAACACCGTACCACCGTTTTGTTTTAAAGCTGCTTGTCGTAATTGTTCAGTCATGTCATGACCATAAAATATATTATCACCTAATACGAGTGCACAATGATTCTCGTCAATGAAAGATTCACCAAGAATAAATGCTTGTGCAATTCCCTCTGGTTTTTCTTGGACTTGATAGCTAATTTGTAATCCCCACTGTGAGCCATCTCCCAGTAATTGTGAAAAACGCGGAATGTCTTGAGGTGTAGAAATAAGTAAGATATCTCTAATACCTGTTAACATCAGGGTGCTTAAGGGATAGTACACCATGGGTTTATCATAAATTGGCAACAATTGTTTAGAAACAGCTTGTGTGACCGGATATAGTCTTGTTCCTGAGCCACCAGCTAGGATAATGCCTTTCATGTGTTGTTCCTTATGATGCTTTTTTTATTACGTTTTGGTGGATTACGGGACTTGCGGCCCTAATCCACCCTACCATTTCAAATTTTAATGTTATCTAAATACCATTTTACTGTTTTACGTAAACCAGAAGTAAAACTTTCTTGGGGGGTCCATCCTAATTCATTTTTTATCTTTGTCGCATCGATTGCATAACGACGGTCATGACCTGGTCTATCATCAACAAAAGTAATTAATTTTTCGTAACTTGTATTCGCTAACGGTTTTAATTCATTTAAAATTTGGCAAATACTGGTTACAACTTCTATATTTGTTTTTTCACTATTACCACCGATATTATAAGTTTCCCCCGGTTTACCGGATGCTAATACTTCACGTATGGCACTACAATGGTCAAGCACATAAAGCCAATCACGAACATTTTGACCATCTCCATAGATAGGTAATGCTTTATTTTGTAAAGCATTTGTAATCATGAGCGGTATTAATTTTTCAGTAAATTGATAAGGACCATAATTATTTGAACAATTCGTTGTGATAACTGGTAGACCATAAGTATGAAAATAAGCACGCACAAGATGATCAGAGCTTGCTTTAGAAGCGGAATATGGGCTATTAGGTGCAAAAGCGGTTGTTTCTGTAAAAGCAGGGTCGCTTGGACTTAATGAACCATAGACTTCATCAGTAGAAATATGAATAAATCGAAATTTCTTTTTAAATGCTTCACTTGTTTTATCATAATAGGTACGAGCTGCTTCAAGTAATGTAAAAGTACCGTTAATATTTGTTTTAATAAAAGTATCGGGTGCTGAGATTGAACGATCAACATGACTTTCTGCTGCAAAATGTACTATAGCACGAGGCTGATAATGATTTAAAAGTTCGTCAATTGTTTCACGAGCATTTATATCTGCTTGAATAAATATATGTTTATCATTATTTTTAAGCACGTCTAAATTTGATAGGTTACCAGCATAAGTTAATTTATCAATATTGATAATTGCTTCATCGTGATTTAAAAACCAATCTAATACGAAATTGCTGCCAATAAAGCCAGCTCCGCCTGTTACAATAATCACAATGGTTCTCCTTTAAGAGCTAACATTTCAATTAAGCCTTTTTTCCAATTACTGCATTCTAAATTAAATGTATTTTTAATTTTTTTGCAATCTAAAATAGAATTCATAGGTCGTTTAGCAGGTGTTGGATATTCTGATGTAGTAATCGCATTAATTTTTTTTGTATTAACTAGATGTTTTGATTGAATTGCTTCGTATATGATAGATGCAAATCCGTGCCATGTTGTAGCAGGTTGCCCACAATAATGAAATGTTCCAAAGCTGGGATTTAAAATGATTTGTAATGCAGCGTGAGCAATATCTGTAGCGTAAGTGGGACAACCTTTTTGATCAGCAACTATATTCAATTGTTCTTTTTCTTCCATTAAGCGTAGCATGGTTTTAACAAAATTATTTCCGTTTTTTCCAAAAACCCAACTAACTCTTAAAATAATATGTTTACTATGCTTTTTCCTGATGGCTTCTTCACCGAGCCATTTGCTTTGTGCATAAATACCTTGCGGTGATGCGTGATCATCTTCACTATAGGGATAATCTTTTTTACCATCAAATATATAGTCCGTTGAGAAATGAAGTAGGGGAATATTCAATTGGTTACAAATTTCAGCTAAATATTCTGGCCCAGTTGTGTTAATAGCAAACGCAATATCTTTTTCTGTTTCTGCTTTATCGACTAAGGTATAGGCTGCAGCATTGATAACTGCATCCGGGCGATGATGGTGAATTATTTGCGATAACTGAGTTTTATTAGTAATATCAGCGGTTTGTCGATCACAGGGAATTAAATCAATTGCATAATGATCTTTAGCAGCTACAATATCACTACCAACTTGACCATTAGC
The DNA here is from genome assembly GCA_050249855.1 of Gammaproteobacteria bacterium. Classification (GTDB taxonomy): domain Bacteria; phylum Pseudomonadota; class Gammaproteobacteria; order JBGSLN01; family JBGSLN01; genus JBFWPS01. The sequence continues at coordinate 7,475 of JBFWPS010000009.1, read as the reverse complement.
GCCGAGTAGTAAAATCTTCTTCATAACGTCATATCATTTTGATAAATAGGTAAATCATCAGGATTAATATTTTCAAATAATGGGCTAGCCCCATCTTTTTCAGATAATATACCTTCATTAATAGGCCATTTAATTTTAAATTGTGGATCGTTCCATCTCAAACTACGTTCGTATTGTGGTGCATAATAATCGTCACACTTGTAAGAGAAAATTGCTTCATCAGATAAAACACAAAATCCATGAGCGAATCCCGCAGGTATATAGAGTTGCAAATGATTTTCATCATTTAACGTAATACCATACCATTGTCCAAAAGTAGGAGAGCCGCGGCGAATATCAATAGCAACATCATATACACAACCTTTTATGACATTAACTAATTTCGCCTGAGGTTGTTTGATTTGATAATGCATACCGCGAATTACATTTTTAGTTGAATGAGAGATATTATCTTGAACGAAAGGCTTGGTAATACCGATATCAAAGTAACGTTGGTGATTAAAACTTTCGAAAAACTTTCCTCGATTATCAGAAAATGTTTTAGGTTCGAGTACTAGTAATCCATCCAGAGGTGTTTCAATTATATTCAGCATAGGTTTTATATACTAGATCTAGTTATAAAGTGACTGGATTCTACCATAAACACTTTATTCAAGCCCAGCTTTAATCAAATCTAGGGTTTGTTCGCCTGAATATTGAGCAATAATTTGTCTTGATTCAGTCCGTAATCGTACAATTTCATGCCAACCAGTTTTGATCGGTACTATTGGTGTACAAATTGTGACTTGTACTGCGCCGGGTTTTACCAAAAATGTTTCGCCTCTTAAGATATGACGCGTACCAGCTAGCGCAATAGGGCAGATGGGGATTTTATTTTCAACGGCTATTTTAAAAGCACCATGTTTGAAAGGACGTAAACCAGTCGCATAAGTAAAAGTTCCTTCTGGAAATAATACAATGGAATAACCTGCTTGAAGTTTTGTTTCAATTTGCTTTGTATCTTCTAAGCTTTGAGAAAAATCTAGGCGATTAACCGTTGCATAGTCGAGCTTTTTAAAAAATGAGCGAATAACTGGTGTTTTTAAGAGTTCTATTTTACCAACAAATATAGCATTAGTTGGTAAAATAGAAACTAAAATTAAACTATCAACATAACTTGCATGATTGCACACAATTATTTGTGCTTCAGTTGACAAATGTTCTAAACCATTCGTTGTGACCCGTATTCCACATAAAAATAAAAATAGTTGAGCCCATTTTTTCGTAATTTTAGCACTGTTTGAACGGGATAAAATTAAAATAGCGAGCCATAAAATTGGAACCGTGAAAATGAGTAATAAACCTATATAACTAGTATAAAAAAATTGACTTACTTTTTTTGTAAATTGTGATATGCGAGAGGCTATGTTTTTAAAAAATAATCTGGATAGTTGTAGCGATATTGGTAATCGTGATTTTTTGAGATTATTTTCTAAATACAGTGTTTTGCAAGCAGAGCGTTTTAGTTTGCCGCTTGATGTTTTAGGAATAGTACCAGGTTTTGCTAGTACTACGTCATCTGGTGGCAGACCTAAGTCTTGAACCATGTTTCCTATAATTGTAGCGGTTATATTCGAACGCTTTTTCTTATCACCAATCACTGTTTCTGCAACTACGATTAATTTTTCAGTTGCATGAGTAGAATCGGAAATTCCAAATGCACAAACACAACCCTTTCGAATGCCTTCTATTTGAGTTACTATTTCTTCTATTTCAGGCGGATATAAATTGCGTCCAGCTTTAATGATTAAATCTTTTTTTCGTCCAGTAATGAATATTTCATTATCAGCTTTATAAGCGAAATCACCGCTATCCCACCAACCGTCGTGATAGGCAAATTGCGTTGCTTCTGTGTTATGATAATAACCTCGCATTGCCGAAGGACCACTGAAATATAATGTACCTATCGTACGTTCTTCTACATCGTCGTCATTTTCATCCACTATTCGTATTTCGTGTTCAGATAAAGGTATCCCGCAACTAACGAATTCTAGATAATTCTTTTCGTTTGGTTTAGCGGAAATTGCTTTACGTTCTTTTTCAAACGCGTTACGATTTATTTTGTCAATGCGCGGTGCACGATTTATTGGTGGAAATGTTAAAGCAACCGAATTTTCAGCTAAACCGTAAACAGGAAAAAAAGTTTCTGGTTTAAAACCATAGGCAAGAAATTTTTTTGTAAAGTTACGAATAGTTTTGGGATAAACAGCTTCAGCACCATTAAAAGCTAAACGCCAAGAACTTAAATCTAAGCCTTCTAACGCTTCGTCATCAATTTTACGTAAACATAATTCATACGCAAAATTAGGTCCGGCTGATAGCGTGGCACGATGATAATGAATGGTCCATAACCAACGTTCTGGGCGACTTAAAAAAATAATGGGTGACATGATGACGATAGGGATCCCAAAATAAAGGCTACCTAGCCATGCACCGATTAACCTCATATCATGATATAGCGGTAACCAACTAACGATCACATCAGTTGGTTTTATTTCAATGGCTTTTCCTATACAACGTATATTGTTGAGTAAATTTTCATGGGTGAGTATTACGCCTTTGGGCGCACCCGTGCTGCCGGATGTGTACTGAATAAGCGCTGGATTGGTTGCCTCAATATGTATTGAATGCTTCGTATTGTTTTTAATTGACAATAAAGTATTAGCAGTAACAATTGCTTTTAAACTTGGAATAAATGCTCGTAGTAGCGCACTTAAAGTTTCAGCTTGATGAAAAGTAATTAAGAATCGAATTTCAGCATTTTGTAAAATACTCGCTTCACGATGTGCATATTCTTCTATACGGTCAGCACGAAAAGGTGGGTAAATGGGAACAGGTATTCCACCTGCCAATAAAACACCAAAGAATGAATAAAAGAAATCTTCACAAGTTGGCAACATAATAGCGACTGTTTCACCGGGTTTTAAACCTTTAGAAATAAAACTATGAGCAATTTTATTTGCCATTTTATCAAGATGACCATAAGTAATAATTTGTTCTGAACCATCTCCATTTTGTAGGTAAATATGGGGTCTTTCAGGAGAAGCTTTTGCATACTGCTGTAGAACATCAGTTAGAGTTTCAGATGACTCAATAGGTATCTCAATTTTTTCTAATTCAATTGATTTTAATGTTTGTACGATGGCTTTGGTTGGCTCAGTTTTTATAATGGCATTTAATAGGTCTTGTAATGTTTTTGTTTCAACCATGACGCGGGGGGGTAACTGAATTGAAAAGGCTTTTTCAATACGGTGAAATATTCTGCACGTTCTAAACTGCCAATTCCTAGATCTTGTTCTAAATTCGCTTGAATATAAACACCACGTTCTGCTCTACCAGCCCCTAATTCTTTTAAGAAGACTCGTACGATATGTAGTAATTGATTTTCGATGGATTGCTGCATGATGATTCTCGAAATATAGACTAAGGTTTTTTCGTCCTCTCTTTCATAATTTCTAATCCAGCATTTGGATATTGTAAAAAGGTGCTAATAACTGAATTCGGATTCCATTTAAAAGCGAGCGATACTGCGGTAAACATCACATAAGGTACAAAACGAGGATCAAATAAACTCATATTTTTTTCGCGTCGCACAATACAATAGGCATGCCTTAATAACCACCTTGCAGGAACATATCCTAAATGATGTTTGAGCATAGGCAAAATTTCTGCTTGTGCTTGCAATGGCGCACTTGCAGTTTTTGTTTCTGGGTAAATGCGCGCACCTGCAAAAAGTTGATTAATGTAAGCAAAATGAGCCCCACCTTTTGCTAGACGGATCCAATATTCATAATCCATGCAAAAATGTAGTTTTTCATTAAGCAATCCAAATCGCTCTACGACACTTCGACGAAAAAACAAAGCAGGTTGAGCAATGAAACAAGTTTCTTTTAATTGTTTGAAATTCCAATCGATGACAGGAAATGGTGCTATCAATTCATCTTTTGCATCGATCATGTTGGCATTACCATAAACAACGTCCGCATCAGGGTGTTTATTGAAATAATCTAAAATGGTTTCAATAGTACCAGGATAGTAAATATCATCGGAATTAACCCAACCGATAATATCACCCTGTGTCATTGCAAGGCCTTTGTTAATCGCATGAGTTTGGCCGTTATCGGGTTCAGAGACATAACGTAAACGATGCCTGTAATGTTGTAATACAGTTAGTGTATTATCTGTGCTGCCGCCATCTACAACGACATAATCGAGTAGTGGAATATTCTGTTTTAATACGCTCAGAATGGTTGCTTCAATAAAGCGACCCTGGTTGAAAGAGGGTGTAATAACTGAAATGGTGAGTGACATGATTTGTTCTTTAAGGCGTTACGTAAAACGCACTATACCTTGTTAAAAACTCACTCGAAATGACTATTTATTGTTAAATAAACTACCTTTTCTCGTTCGTTTTGACCTAAGTTAGCATTGTTTTTCGTAGGTCCTATTCTTCCCTTTCAAAAAGATTGAAGTTGTATTAGCATAGCGCATCTTGTACCACAGGAAGAACGCCTATGCAATTTATTGATTTAAAAACGCAGTATGAGCTGTATCAATCCGATATTCAACAACGTATCAATCACGTTTTAAACCATGGACAGTTCATCAATGGCCCTGAAATTTTAGAGTTTGAACAAGCATTAGCTAGCTATGTTGGTGTGAAACATGCTATTGCTGTCTCAAGTGGTACAGATGCTTTATTAATCGCAATGATGGCATTAAATATTGGGCCTGGTGATGAAGTGATTACTTCGCCGTTTACTTTCTTTGCCACGGTTGAAATGATCGTATTACTAGGCGCAAAACCTGTTTTTGTTGATATTTGTCCACGTACTTATAATTTAGATCCCAGTTTATTAGAAGCTGCTATTACACCTAAAACGCGCGCGATTATGCCTATTAGTTTATATGGGCAATGTGCAGATATGGATGCTATCAATGCAATTGCAAATAAATATTCAATTAAAGTAATAGAAGATGCAGCGCAAAGTTTTGGGGCTACCTATAAAAATAAACATTCCTGTAATTTATCAGAGATCGCGTGCACAAGTTTTTATCCTTCAAAACCTTTAGGTTGTTATGGTGATGGTGGTGCTTGTTTTACTTCAGATGATGGTTTAGCTGAAAAAATGAGAACTATTCGAAATCATGGTCAAGATAGAACGTATCATCATGTTTGTATTGGTCTGAATGGTCGTTTAGATACATTGCAAGCCGCTGTTATGCTTGCAAAACTTCCTTTTTTAGAAAAAGAATTGGAGGCGCGTAGAAATGCTGCAACATTTTATTCAGAATGTTTAGGTGATAAAGTAAAAACGCCTTATATCGAATCATTTAATACTTCTGTTTATGCGCAATATACGATTCGGATTCAGAATCGTGATGAATTGCAAACCTATCTTAAAGAAAAAGGTATACCTACAGCGATACATTATCCAATTTCTGTGAACCAACAACCTGCTTTTGCATCTTATATCAATCAGAATGAACATTATGCACAAGCAGAGTTATGTGCACGAGAAGTTTTGAGTTTACCGATGCATCCATTTTTAACAAAAGATCAAATGATCAAAGTTAGTGACGAAATTAAAAACTTTTTAAGCTTATGAAAATTAAAAAAGCAGTATTTCCAGTTGCAGGTTTAGGCTCACGTTTCTTACCGGCTACTAAAGCTAACCCAAAAGAAATGTTGCCGATTGTTGATAAACCACTGATTCACTATGCAGTTGAAGAAGCAGTTTTAGCTGGTATTACTGATTTAATTTTAGTGACGAGTAGTCGAAAATCCTCAATTGAAGATTATTTTGATCGTAATGTAGAATTAGAAGCACATTTAGAAAAACAAAATAAACATGATATATTAAAAATCGTTCGTGATATTCTACCTGCCAATGTGAATTGCATTTACATAAGGCAACCTCAACCTTTAGGTTTGGGAGATGCTGTATTATGCGCGCGCCCGATTGTTGGAGATGAACCATTTGCAGTGTTATTAGCAGATGACTTGATGGACTGTAAAGAAAAATCATGTTTACAACAAATGTGTGAGGTGTTTTTAGAAACCTCTTCAAGTATTGTCGCAGTAGAATCCATAACTCCTGAGCAAACTGATAAATATGGTGTGGTTGCTTTAAAAAAGGAACACCCTTATTACAATAAAATCTCAGGTATTGTTGAAAAACCAAAATCTGAATTGGCACCTTCGCATTTAGGTGTAGCAGGACGTTATATTTTAACGCCTGGAATTTTTAATTGTTTACAACAAGTCGCATCCGGACACGCAGGAGAAGTTCAATTGACAGACGCCATAAGTTTATTATTAAAGCAAGAATCAGTTTATGCTTATGAATTTATTGGCAAGCGCCATGACTGTGGCAGTAAACTGGGCTATTTGGAAGCAACCATTGCCTATGCCCTAAAACACCCCCAATTATCTGAAAACTTTTCAAAAATACTCCAATCTTATGTATAAAAATTTTTAACAATTTGTTTAAATTTAATACTATCTTAAGGTTCTTACGGTATATTAACCTCATGGTAAACAAATTATGGGGATTTAATTATGTTAGGTAGATTATTTGGTTCTAGCCCAAGAGTAGCACATCATGCTTTAAGAGCTCCAAGCAATAGCGGTGTATTTTCTCGAAGCGTCTCAACGGGAGCTAGTAGTTCTTCAGGTGAACTTAAAGACGCTACTGTTAACTTAGTAGAAACTGTTGCTACTGGAGCTGGCGAAGGGGCTTCAAGTGGTGGTTCAAGTCAAGGTTTCAATTATGATCGATTTTGCTCTGGCGTTGGTGCTGCCGCAGGCCTGGGAAGCTTGATGTATGCAGGTTTAGGCTTTCATGGTAAATCACCTAGTGAAGAAGAGTTAGCGCATTTCAGAGCTGCAACAACAGCATTAGAGCAAGCGAATACTAATATGGGCAAAATGCATAGTGATTTCATGAATGAGCATCAACGTGCTAAAGAGTTGGCAGCAGAAAATGCGGCGTTACGCGCTCGTCTTGAACAGGCTGAAAAAGGCATTAAAGGCCCAAGTGCATAAAAATATTTGTTTAGTTTTTATGTGGTAATTGTAAAAAGATTTGAAGACTTACAACTTGAGCAAAATGATATAGATTAAATATATGTTGCAATATAGCTCATGTATAATATAAAATGCACGAGTTTTAAGTTAAGATTAGTAAATAACTTACGCAGGGCTTTGGTAAGAATAAGTTTTAGAGTGCATTGCGTACTTAAGGTGGTCTGTATGTTAGGACTAGGACGTTTAGTTAGAGATACGACTCGTATTTTTCAGCAAATACGAGATGGTGAAGCATCATCTAAACCTATGTCACCTGAGGAACTAGAGGCTAAAGCTGATTTTCTGCATGCACAAGCAGACTTTGAAAGTGCTATGAACATTTTGCGGAGTTCTTCTGAGCAATTGA
>JBFWPS010000008.1:0-20183 GCA_050249855.1 Gammaproteobacteria bacterium | reverse complement strand
TCATTAGACCAACAACATCGCATCTCCATAACTAAAAAATCGATATCGTTCTTTTACGGCTTCTCTATAGGCATCTAATATACGTTCCCGTCCCATAAATGCAGAAACTAACATCAATAAGGTAGATTCCGGTAGATGGAAATTAGTGATCATTCCATCTATGCAATGAAAAGATTTTCCAGGATAAATAAATATATCGGTATCACCCATAAAAGGTTTCAGTTCGCCTTCTTTTGCTGCTGTTTCTAGACTTCGAACGGTGGTTGTACCAACGGCAATAACGCGCCCGCCACTCGCTTTTGTGGCTTTAATTTTTTCACAAACGGCTTCATTGATAATGCAATATTCTTTATGCATTTGATGTTCTTCTATTTTTTCAACTCTTACTGGCTGGAAAGTTCCTGCACCTACATGTAATGTAAGATGGGCAAACGAAACCCCTTTGTCACTTAAATTTTTTAAAAGTGCTTCGTCAAAATGCAAGCCAGCTGTGGGTGCTGCTACCGCACCATAGGCTTTGGCATAAATAGTTTGATATCGTTCTTTATCAAGAGGCGCTACCTCTCTTGATAAATAAGGAGGTAAAGGTATTTCTCCTAATTCATTGAATAAACTGAGTACATCCTCTGTATCCTGAAATTGTAAATGAAAAAAATCATTTTCTCGTCCTATTACTTTTACAGTTTGATCATTTGATAGGATTAATTGAGTGCCAATTTGTGGTGTTTTGCTAGCACGTACTAACGCTAAAATTTCATGTTGATTCAGAATACGTTCTAAGAAAATTTCAATTTTTCCACCGGTTTGTTTGTGTGCAAATAGACGCGCTGGAATAACTTTAGTATCGTTAAATACCAGTAAATCATTGGGTGTTAATAGAACTGTTAAATCATTGAAATATTGATGTTTGATTTCATTGGAGTTTTTATTTAAACACATTAAGCGACTTTGACTGCGCTGTGCTAAAGGAAAACGCGCAATGAGCTCGTTTGGTAATTCGTAATAAAAATCTTTTAGGTTCATGGGTATTTCTTAGCAGTTAAGTTAAGGGGTCAAGTCTTTTGATTAGCGGTTTTTATAATAAGCCTATATATTTGTCAGGATTATAAAAAACCCGCTAATGAAAAGACTTGAGCCTTTAAACAAATTAAACTCCCTCTCCCGCAACTTGTTGGGGGAGAGGGTTGGGGTGAGGGGGAGGAGAATAATCATATACCCCCTCATCCCAACCTTCTCCCCCTTTCAGGGTGAGAGGTAGTTTATGCAAAAATGCATTTTCTAGAAGACATTATTATATTGACCAATCAAACACAGTGCTATAACCTTCGCATTTGTGCCGGGATGGCGGAACTGGTAGACGCGCCGGATTCAAAATCCGGTGGTGGTGACACCGTGTCGGTTCGACTCCGATTCCCGGTACCAATTTTGTACTCATACAATATCAGGAGTTATGGGGTCAAGTCTTTTTATTAGCAGTTTTATTTATCTTGATCTCAACTACCTTGGCTTATTATAAAAGCCGCTAATAAAAAGACTTGACCCCTTAGACGCTTACTTGATTTGTTCTACGTGAATTCCTTTAACCGTATCACTATTTATATATTGTGCTAAATAGTCAGTTAAAGGTATATCAATCACCTGTTGTTTAACCGAAGAAGCTTCGCGGAAAATCAATTGATCATTAATACGTAAAACAATCCCCATATGAGAAATATCAAGAGCAGTTCCAATATCACCATCTGGCGTCCAATTAGCTCTTACGATTTGAATGACTACACCACTTGGAATGCGATTGAAAATATCCATATTAGGTTTACCATTTTCATCAAACAATGCAGTTAATGGTATATAGCGTAAAGTGCTAACAGTAGAGTTGGTTTTATTAGCTAAATCGTGTAATGCCTCTAATAATTCAGAAGGATTTGCTGGCTCTTGTAATAATTTAATACTATCAAATCCTAAGTGTAGGTACCAATTTGGCTTATCAATCAAAGTTTGTGAAATTGCCACAACTGGATAGATATCTTTTGTAATATCCGATAAATAACCATGTGATTCATTATTTCTATTCCAATCCACATTGGTGAAATGGTTTCTTGATAGATAAGATGGACGACTATTGCTATATCTAATATTATTCATTTGATAGCTAAAATCATTTGTATTTTTTGCATGTAGTAGAGCTATCACCGTATCAACGAATGTTTCGCAATCAAAACTATCTGTTCTATATAAAGGGTTTTGATCAAACTGACCATCTGGCCCTTCCCCTAGCGCACCTAATAAATAAGATTTTCCAATAAATGCAGCACTGGCTTGAGTTAAACGTTTGTCTTTTTGATCTTTCGAAGGTAGGCTTGCAAGCAAGCTTGTGATGGCTTTTTGATAAGTAGCCATATTATAACTAGAGATAACGGTTACGTCACTTTGCGATGTAGAATTTGCAAAAAGAACTGTAGGACTCAAAAGCAACATCACAAGAAAACTTAACTTTATATTCATAAGGTGGCCCCATGTTTATTGGTGTTTTATCGGTAAAGCTTAACCTGCCTGAAGTACACAATCTTAAAGAAAAGCGTCAGATTATACAATCTATAATTGGACGTACTCATAGTCATTATAAAAACGTCAGTGTGGCTGAAATTGACTACCAGGATTTATGGCAATCTACATTGATTGGGATTGTTAGTATTAGTAACGAGGCAGCAAATTTGCAAAAAATATTAACAAAAATTTTAAATTTTATTAATGAATCACAAAGCGATTTTGTACTTGAAGACCATAAAATTGAAATTCAACACTGGTAGATGAAACAAAAATGAGATCAAACTATTTTATTTTTGTTTGATTTCAATCATTTTAATACTTACGAGAAACGAAGTTTGCTTGGTGGGCAGGCGCAGTAATCTTGTCATTGCGAGCGTAGTGAAGCAATGCAGAACTGACTTTCTATTACAGCTCAGTACTGGATTGCCATGGCACGCAAAAAACACGGGGCTTGCAATGACGGCGTTGATACATAACGCGCTTTGCTCACCCTAGTACATCACAATTTTATTTCACCAACGATGATAGGCAGGATGACCAGGTTTGACTGCAACAAAAATACCTTCACAAGTTGCGCATAGTTTTCCATCCGCCCATAACTCACCAGAAATAGTTGCGCGATCACCTTCGATTGACTTCAATCGTGCCTTTAATTCGACTGGATTTTCGACTGGTGTAGGGCGTTTTAGTTTAATTGTATACTCTGCTGTAACCGTGCAAGGTGGTTGATTTAATTGACTTTCTTTCATTAAATAATAAGACGCAGTCCAATTACAATGGCAATCTAATAAGGAACCTACAATTCCTCCATTGAGTACGCCTGGAAATGCTTGATGATGTTTTTGCGGTTGAAAGCGAGCAACAATTTCATCCCCTTCAACAAAACTTTTTATCTGTAATCCATCAGAATTAGCTGGACCACAACCAAAACAAATCCCTTTTGGCGAATATTTTTCTTGTAATGACAATGTAAACATGGATTCAAACCTCACTCGTATTAAAATATTTGTTTTAAAGCCTCTTTTCGATTTGAATTTTTACTTTCACACCCTCAAAAATTCAAATTTTCTCATCTGAAATTTGCATTATCGTCATATCGAACTATAATATTGTAAGAAATTAACCCTAAAATCAAAAAAATATTAATATTTTTAAAAAAAATTTGTTTTAGGACTAGTTTCGAGAAAATTTTTTTGGTATGTTTGGCACGCTTAGGAAATAAATATAACTACATGAGGAGATAATCATGGCTAAACCTAAGAAAAAAAGCAGTGTTAAAAAGAGCGTTACAAAGAGTGCTGTAAAAGCGAAAGCTTCTACAGTGTTAAAGAAGCTGAAGAAGGCCTTCGCAGTTAAGCTTAAGAAAGAAAAAGCTGCTGCATACAAAAAGGGTCTTGCTGATGCTAAAAAAGCAGCTGGCAAAGCTAAGAAAAAGACAGCTAAAAAACCTAGCAAAGCTAAGAAGTCACATGCTAAAAAGCCTGTAGCTAAAAAAGCTGTTGCTAAGAAAAAAAGCCACTCTCGTGCTAAATCCAAGAAAGCTAAACATGCTGGAATGGAAACTGCGCATCACGCTAAGCCTCGCGCTAAAGGTGTTCGCAAGCACAAAAAAGCTGCTTAACTATCAATTGATAGTAAGTAAAAAGGGTAACCGATTGGTTACCCTTTTTTTTGGTCTGTGTTGCACGTTTTGCCCCCCTACAACTGTGCTCATTGCGAGGCCCGCGTTATTGCTTCGCTACGCTCGCAGGTGCATTTGAATTTTTTTGATGAGGTAGGTGCACGTGCTTCATAAATTATCTTTAAATTTAAACTCCATGCATACGGACTTTGCCCACCCTACAACAACCTGACTCCAAAAACGTGAAAAAAGCTACGATTCAAAACCTGACTCTGTTGTTACTTGAGTTCAGCCTTTCTAGCTTGCTCGACTAGATCAACTAAGGCTTCTTTGGGTAGTAAGCCTGCTTGAGAGAAAATGATGACGCCTTTTTTGAATACCATCAGATTTGGAATGGAGCGTATGTTAAAATCACTAGCCAATTGTGATTCTTCTGAAATATTGATTTTGGCAAATAAAATATCGGGGTTAGCATTAGCAACTTCGGTAAAAATTGGAGCGAAAGATAAGCATGGTCCGCACCATTGAGCCCAAAAGTCGATGAAAACAATTTCATTTTGTTCTATGGCTTGGTCAAAACTTTCTTGGGTTAATATGGTAACTGACATTTTTTATCTCCTTTTAAGTGGAGTCAAGTAGCTTGTAGGGTGGGCAAAACGTGCGTCGCAGATGCGTTTGAATTTTTATGATGAGGTATAGGTGCACGTGTGCCCACCATAGTGAGTTGAACAATGGAACGCTGCTTGGTGGGCATGTGCTTCATAAATTATCTTTAAATTTAAACTCCATGCATACGCACTTTATCCACCCTCCTACAAGAACCTGACCCCAAAAACGTGAAAAAAACTACGATTCAAGACGTGACCCCGTTACTTTAATATCGTTTCAATATCCTTTTGAATTTCCTCAACTGTTCCAACACCTGAAATTGATGAACATTTAGGTGCATTGGGTTCCCCCGAATGACTCCAATCATTGAAATATTGAATTAAAGGTTTGGTCTGCTGATTATAGATTTCAAGGCGGTGACGCACGGTTGCTTCATGGTCATCTTCTCTTTGAATCAATGTTTCACCGGTTACATCATCTTTCCCTGGTACTTTAGGGGGTTGATAATCGATGTGATAAATTCTACCTGAAGCTACATGAACCCGCCTTCCACTTAAACGTTTAATAATTTCATCATCAGGGACGGCAATTTCAATTACATAATCAATTGAAATCCCCGCCTCTTTCAAAGCTTCTGCTTGTTTTAAAGTACGAGGAAAGCCATCTAGTAGAAACCCATTTTTACAGTCGTCAGCTTTTATGCGCTCTTTAACTAGATCTATAATGATATCATCAGAAACAAGCGCTCCATCTTCTAAAGTCTTTTGTGCGGCTAGGCCTAATGGCGTTCCCGCATTGATAGCAGCGCGTAGCATATCCCCGGTAGAGATTTGCGGAATACCGTATTTTTGATAGATGAACTTTGCTTGGGTACCCTTCCCTGCCCCAGGACTACCTAGAAGTATGACACGCATAAATAAACTCTCCAGTCTCGATGAAATTTAGGTTATAGTAATAAAAGTTTGAATAAAAGGCAAAGAGGACCCATCGCGTGACTATATTTGTATTCGATATTGAAACCATCCCTGATGTTGAAAACTTGCGAAAGCTTTATGATCTGGCTGATTTAACCGATGAAGATGTTGTAAAAGCTGCACAATTACTTAGAAGACAGGAAACGGGAAATCTATTTATTCCTTTGCATCTACAGCGTATTGTGGCAATTTCAGCAGTTTTAGACACGCAAAATCAGCTTAAAGTATGGTCACTTGGTGAAAGTGATTCCAATGAAGCTGAATTGATTAATCGTTTTTACGCTGGAATAGATAAATACACCCCTACCCTAGTTTCATGGAATGGTAGTGGATTTGACTTGCCAGTACTTCATTATCGCGCCCTAGTTCATGGTATTTCAGCACCTCAATATTGGGAGCAAGGTGATTTAGATAATAGTTTTAAATATAACAATTATTTAAATCGCTATCATTATCGTCATATGGATTTAATGGATATTTTTTCCGGTTATCAAGCACGCGCAAGTGCTCCTTTAAACCAAATTGCTCAAATGCTTAATTTTCCTGGAAAAATGGGTATGCATGGCAGTTTGGTCTATGAATATTTTCAAAGAGGCGAAATTGAAGCAATTAGAAATTATTGTGAAACTGATGTATTAAATACTTATCTTGTCTATTTACGATTTCAATTAATTCGAGGGCAATTAAATCAAAGTTCCTATCAAAACAAATGTTTGCAATTACGTATGATGTTAGAGTCTGAAAATAAAGTTCACTTGAATGAATTTCTAGAACATTGGAAATTTCCGCATGCAGAAACCAGTTGAAACAGCCCATATCAAAGGGTTAAGCCATGATGGTCGTGGTATTGCACATATAGACGGCAAGGTTGTTTTTATTGATCAAGCATTGCCTGGAGAAACGGTTACTTTTCAATATCGCAAGCGGAGTAAAAATTACGCAGAAGGTATTGCAATTGATATACAAAACCCTTCTGCAGATCGTGTGCAACCGAAATGCCAGCATTTTTCAATTTGTGGTGGATGCAGTCTGCAACATATAAACCATGAAGCACAATTAGCGTTAAAACAAAATAATTTATTGGAACAACTTCAGCATTTTGGCCAAGTAAAACCTAAAACAATTTTACCCACTATTGTAGGTCCTACTTTTGCCTATAGACACAAAGCACGCTTAGGCGTGAAATGGGTTGCTAAAAAAAATAAAGTTTTGGTGGGTTTTCGTGAAAAATCGAGTCATTTTCTGGCAGATTTAGAACTTTGTGAAGTGTTAAGCCCTCCTGTTGGACAATTATTAAATCCATTGAGTCAACTCATCGCTCAATTCAGCATTAAAGAATCTATCCCGCAAATCGAAGTTGCCATTGGTACAGACAAAACAGCTTTAATTTTTCGTCATTTAGTACCTTTTAATGAAACAGATTTAGCCTTATTAAAAGCATTCGCCCAAACCCATCAAATTGCCATTTATTTGCAACCAAAATCATTAGATTCTATTCATTTATATTGGCCAAATGATACTGATGAGCAGATTACTTATTTGCTACCTGAATATGATATAAAATTCGTATATCACCCTAGTGCATTTGCACAAGTAAATCCTTTCATTAATCAACAAATGATTAAACAAGCACTAGAACTTTTAGCAGTTGATAAAAATGAAATAGTTTTAGATTTATTTTGTGGTTTTGGTAATTTCACTTTACCCTTAGCAAAATTTACTAAAGAAGTCATTGGGATAGAGGGTAATGCGCAAGCAGTTTCACAAGGAACGCAAAATGCAGCGCTCAATCATATGAATAATGTTAGGTTTTTAGTTGAAGATTTAAACAAACCAGAAAATTTTGGCGCTTGGTCGCGTCAATCCTACGATAAAATTTTATTAGATCCACCTCGTCTCGGTGCTCAAGAGTTATTACCTACTATCGCTGATATAAAACCTAAACGAATTGTTTATATTTCCTGCAATCCAGCAACACTTGCGAGAGATGCAGGTATTTTAGTAAATCAATATCAGTATCAATTAACACAAGTGGGTATTATGGATATGTTTCCGCAAACAAGTCATGTAGAATCTATGGCTGTTTTTGAGAAATAAGGTCAATCAACACAATGGTTAAAAAAGTACGTCACTATCATCATGAATCTGGTTATATTGATTCAACTGCATGGTTAGCGCATCTAAATACAAAACGTAAACCACACGAAATTGATTTAATTCGTCGCGCCTTAACCTTGGCTGAATTATCAGGTGCGCATCAAGCCACTTTAACGGGTGAATCCTGTTTACAACAAGGTTTAGCGATTGCCGATATTTTAGAAGAACTTGATTTGGATATTGATACGATTGCAGCAGCCATTGTCTATCCTGCAGTGCACTACGCAGATTTGCATCTTGAAGAT
Source organism: Gammaproteobacteria bacterium (assembly GCA_050249855.1). GTDB lineage: Bacteria > Pseudomonadota > Gammaproteobacteria > JBGSLN01 > JBGSLN01 > JBFWPS01. The sequence goes on along the minus strand of JBFWPS010000008.1, from coordinate 12,030 downwards.
ATTTCAGAACAATTAAATAAAACCATAGCGAGATTAGTCGATGGTGTTTCTCAAATGGAAGCGATTCGAAACCTACATTTGCAACAATTGCATAGACACAATCAAATCGATAAATTTCGTAAAATGTTATTAGCGATGGTTGAAGATGTCAGAGTTGTACTCATGAAGTTAGCAGAAAGAACTTTTATCATACGTGCTGCAAGTATTTTACCAAAAGCGAAACAACAAGAAATCGCACAAGAAATTAAAGATATTTACGCACCGCTTGCTAATCGTTTAGGCATAGGACAAATAAAATGGGAATTAGAAGACTTTGCTTTTCGATATTTAGAAAGTGATATTTATAAAGATATTGCCAAGCAAGTCGATCAAAAACGGCACGAAAGAGAAACTTATATCAAAAATATTATTATTGAACTGGAGGCTGCGTTAAAAAAAGAAGATATTCAAACTTTTGAAGTCAGTGGTCGAGCTAAACATATCTATAGTATTTACGGTAAAATGACGCGTAAAAAAGTTGATTTTAGTCAAATTTACGATGTACTAGCGGTAAGAGTTTTAGTCAATACCGTAGAAGATTGCTACAAAGTACTGGCTATCGCCCATGCTTTGTGGAAATCAATTCCTGAAGAGTTTGATGACTATATTACGAACCCAAAACCGAATGGTTATCGCTCCTTACATACTGCAGTACTAGGACCACAATCACGTAATTTAGAAATACAAATACGAACGTTTACCATGCATCAGGAATCTGAACTGGGTATCGCAGCCCACTGGGTATATAAAGAAGGTGCAAGTAGTCGTTCTGCTTACGATCAAAAGATTGCTTGGCTTAGACAAGTTATCGATTGGCAAAAAGAATTAGCTAAAAGTGATGAAACAACTGAAATACCTGAAACCAAAATATTTGAAGACCGAGTTTATGTGTTCACACCGAATAGTGAAATTATTGATTTACCACAGGGTGCAACACCGCTAGATTTTGCTTATCTAATCCATACACAGATTGGTCATCGTTGTAAAGGGGCTAAAATTAATGGAAATATAGTACCACTAACCTATCAACTAAAAACAGGGGATCGCGTTGAAATATTGACCTCGAAAAATCCTAATCCTAGTCGCGATTGGTTAAATCCGAATTTACATTATTTAATTTCAAGTCGCGCAAAAGCGAAAGTTTTGCATTGGTTTAAACTTCAAGATTATGACAAAAACCGCCATGATGGCCATGAAATATTTGCTCGTGAATTAAAACGTTTAGGACTAGATAATATTCGCGTAGAACAACTCTCTGAACACTTTTCACAAAAAACAACCGAAGATTTTTATGCAGCCATTGGCGCTGGTGATATACGAATTAGTCAAATTATTGGAGCAATCGAATTACTCCATCGTACCGAACAAGCACAGAAGCCTACAGAAACTGTTTTACCAATTAAACGTGAAGTTTCACATAAGATACCTAAAGGTATTACGATTGAAGGTGTTGGTAATTTATTAACATCCATCGCAAAATGTTGCCATCCTTTACCAGGTGACGAAATTGTGGGTTATATTACACAAGGCAAAGGAGTTATGATCCATAAACAAGATTGTTTGAACGTAAGCAATATTGATGAGAAACAGAAAGAGCGATTATTAGAAGTGACTTGGGGAGAAGAACGTGCTTTTTACCCTGTAGATATCGACGTGACTGCTTATGAACGACCGGGCTTAGTTCGTGATATTACGGGTTTATTAGCGCAGGATAAGATTAACCTTCTATCATTAACAACCAACGCTGATAAGCAAGAACACTCGGTTGCTATACATGCTACGATTGAAATTGAAGATTTGAGTTCATTGAGCAGAATTTTAGATAGAATTAATCAAATTCCGAATATTAGTTCAGCTAAGCGTTCGAATGTTTAGAATAGAGGGAGAAAAGAATTGTAGGGTGGATTAGGGCCGTAAGGCCCGTAATCCACCAAAGCGTTATGGTGGATTACGGCGCTAAAGCGCCTAATCCACCCTACAAAACTCTCTTTAGAGAGGGTTGAGGTGAGGGCGTAACTATTAAGGAAACCATGACAATTCATTATCAAACAAAAGGTCATATTAAAATCAGTAGAGCCGACCTTGATTTACCTTACGAAAATGCCATTGAACATTTAATTGATGAACTCGATCAATCACGTGGCGCATTATTCACTTCTAATTATGAATATCCAGGTCGATATGCACGTTGGGATATTGGTTTTATTCACCCTCCCCTTGCTATTTCATCTCAAGGACTTCATTTTATAATTGATGCATTAAACCAGCGTGGTGAGGTGTTATTAAAAATTTTAAATACATTTTTAGAAAAAACTGATTTTACTGATAATTATCAATTTGATTCACAGCAAATTTCAGGTGATATCAAACCAAGCACAGACTATTTTTCTGAAGAAGAACGTAGTAAACAAAATTCTATATTTAGCCTTTTAAGATTCATTATTGATATCTTTTACTCAACGGAAGACGCTCATCTTGGTTTATATGGCGCTTTTGCATACGATTTGGTTTTTCAATTTGAAAAATTAAATCATAAGCTGATACGTGAAAACGATCAGCGTGATTTGGTTTTGTATCTGCCAGATGAAATTTACATGGTTGATCACCAAAGAGAGCATGCAAAAAAATTAATTTATGAATTTGAATTTGAACGATTTCAAACTTTCACTTTAGCTCATACAGGTGAACAAGCAGAAATTAGTATAGAACACGATCAAAAATTAGAGCAGGATGCTGATCATAAACCAGGTGAATATGCCGAATCAGTCAAAGAAGCTAAAAAAGCTTTTAAATGTGGCGATTTATTCGAAGTCGTATTAAGTCAAACCTTGTATAGAAAAACAAATGCCAAACCATCAGAAATTTTCAAAAGATTAAGACAAAGAAATCCTGCACCTTATGCCTCGTTGATTAATTTAGGTGAAAGTGAATATTTGGTGGGGGCTTCACCAGAAATGTTCGTTCGTGTTACAGGAAAACGTGTTGAAACATGCCCTATTTCAGGCACCATTGCACGAGGACAAGATGCTATAAGTGACGCCACACAGATTTTAGTATTACTGAATTCTGAAAAAGATGAAAGTGAATTAACCATGTGTACGGATGTGGATCGCAATGATAAATCAAGGATCTGTGAACCTGGTTCAGTGCGTGTCATTGGTCGAAGACAAATTGAAATGTATTCTCGTGTGATTCATACGGTTGATCATATAGAAGGTCAATTGCGTGAAGGTTTTGATGCTCTAGATGCGTTTTTGTCGCACACTTGGGTTGTAACTGTAACCGGTGCGCCGAAAGTTTGGGCGATGCAATTTATTGAAAATCATGAAAAAACACCTAGACGTTGGTATGGTGGGGCTATAGGTTGGTTACAATTTAATGGTGATATCAATACTGGTTTAACTTTAAGAACCATGCGTATTCAAAATCGCATTGCGGAAGTTCGTGTTGGTGCTACCCTACTTTATGATTCTGATCCTGCAGCTGAAGAAGAAGAAACTTTATTGAAAGCTTCTGCATTTTTAGAAGCAATTAAAAATCCAATTCAGGTTAAAACTGATCAAGATGGTTTTTTAAAAGAAAAAATAGGAAGTAAAAAGAAAATTTTATTAGTTGATCATCAAGATTCATTTGTACACACCTTGGCGAACTATTTAAGACAAACCGGTGCAGAAGTGATTACGCTTCGTTCTGGTTTTAAACTAGATAAATTAAAAGAAATAAAACCAGATTTAGTTTGTTTATCACCGGGGCCTGGTTGTCCTGATGATTTTAAAGTTTCAGAGACAATTAAAAATTCATTATCATTAAACTTACCTATTTTTGGTGTTTGTTTAGGATTACAAGCTTTGGTGGAATACTATGGTGGTCAATTAGACGTACTTGATTATCCTATGCATGGTAAACCTGAAAAGATTCATGTTTTAGGTGGTAAATGTTTTACTGATTTACCAAAATCATTCACAGCTGCGCGTTATCATTCCTTGTATGCCAAACCGGAAACCTTTCCTTCAGATTTAGAAATAACAGCTGAATCATCTGATGGAATTATTATGGCGATTGAACATAAAACTTTACCAATTGCTGCGGTTCAATTTCATCCAGAATCGATTTTAACGTTAGAAAATAATGCGGGTTTGAGAATTATTTTTAATGTTTTACGTTATTTTAGTTGATTTTTTTACTTTAACTCACTCACTCCAACAAAAAGCAGTCCTTCTCCCCCTTTAGGGGGAGAGGAAGTTTATGCAACAACGCTCTTTGAAAAAGAGTGCTCTAACAGATTTGTAGGGTGGGCAAAGCGCGTATGCATCGTGGTTATGGTTTACAAATGATTTATAAAGCGCGTGCCCACCAAGCTGCATTAAATTCCCAACGCCTCCCGTGCAGGAACATATTTTAATTTCTGTGCTTCTGCGACCGCTTCTACCGTTAACTGGCCTTCATGAACATTCAAGCCATTTAATAAATGTGGATTATCAGTTAAAGCTTTTTGATAACCTTTATCAGACAATTCAATAATAAATGGTAAGGTTGCATTATTTAATGCAAAGGTAGAGGTACGAGGTACCGCTGCAGGCATATTAGCCACGCAATAATGCACTACACCATCTACAACATAAGTTGGATTAGCATGCGTAGTTGGATGACTGGTTTCAAAACATCCGCCTTGGTCAATCGCTACGTCAACTAAAACCGCACCTGGACGCATCTTTGATAAAGTTTCTTTTTTTACTAAACGTGGTGCAGAACCACCAGGAATTAATACAGCTCCAATCACTAAATCTGCCTGAGTTACCAAATCATTAATAGCATCTTGAGTTGCATAAATCGTATGTAATTGTTTGCCAAATTGCATATCTAATTCTTTTAAACGTTTTAAAGAACGATCAACGATAAATACGTTTGCTTCCATACCCATGGCCATACGAGCAGCATTCGTACCCACAACACCACCACCAAGCACGACTACATTGGCAGGCGCAACGCCTGGAACACCACCTAATAAAACACCTCTACCGCTTCGAGCTTTCTCTAAGCAATGTGCTCCCGCTTGAATTGATAATCTACCAGCTACTTCACTCATCGGTGATAATAATGGCAAACCACCACTACTATCGGTTACTGTTTCGTATGCTATCGCAATACAACCAGATTTTAATAATAAATCTGTTTGAACTGGATCAGGTGCTAAATGTAAATAGGTAAATAATATTTGTCCCTTTCTTAGCATCATGCATTCTTTTGGTTGTGGTTCTTTTACTTTTACAATCATGTCTGCCTTTGCAAAAATTTCTTCTGCATCTTTAGCAATTGTCGCACCAGCTGCTTCATAATCACGATCAGTAAAACCGATTTCAAGACCAGCATTGGTTTGTACGATAACCTTATGGCCACGACTCATCACTTCATGCACACTGGCAGGAACCATACCTACACGATATTCATTATTTTTAATTTCCTTTGGAACACCTATTAACATACGACCACCTCTTTAATTATATGAATATTATTTCCCTAAAACCCTATCTAACTCCTGATTAAACTCCGGGATAATTTGAAATAAATCTCCAACTAACCCATAATCTGCTACTTGAAAAATCGGCGCATCAGGATCCTTATTGATTGCAACGATTACTTTACTATCTTTCATGCCCGCTAAGTGCTGAATAGCGCCAGAAATGCCAACAGCAATATACAATTGAGGCGCAACAACTTTGCCTGTTTGCCCTACTTGATAATCATTGGGTACATACCCTGCATCAACTGCAGCACGTGAAGCACCTATGGCTGCATTCAGCTTGTCTGCAAGTGATTCAAGTAATTTGAAATTTTCACCACTTTGTAAACCACGTCCACCTGAAATGACTACACGTGCGCTTGTTAAATCAGGTCTAGCTGAATGTGAAACTTCAAGCCCAAGATATTCGGATAAATTGGTTTCAAAGCTTTCAGAATGTGTTTCAATTGACGCTGCTTGTTCAGTTTCTTTCGCTGATGCAAAGGCCGTGGTTCTAATGGTCATTACTTTAATCGGATCGCTCACTTGTACTGTTGCCAATGCATTACCTGCATAAATTGGTCTTACAAAAGTATCAGGAGAAATAATGTTAACAACATCGGAAACTTGCGCCACGTTTAATAAGGCAGCCACTCTAGGTAAGAAATTTTTACCAAAGGTGGACGCTGGTGTTAGAATGTGAGTGTACTTAGTGTTTTGTGCAATATTATGAACTAATTTAGCTAAATTTTCTGCTGTATGATGTTCAAAGCAAGGGTTATCAAATACGACAACTTCTTCTACACCATCTATTTTTGCTGCCTGTTCTGCAACTGGTTGACAGTTGTGGCCTGCGATAAGAACGGTTATAGGAAGTTTTTCATTATTTTCATTTGTATTAGTCAAAGCGATAGCAGCGGAAACGACTTTTGCCGTATTCGGATGTAATTTTTTATTATCATGTTCTGCAACGATTAATACATACATGTTTTTGCCTATTATAAGTTTGAAAAATTAACTTCTCCTTCTCCCCCCCTTTAGGGGGAGAAGGTTGGGATAAGGGGGAATGATTATTGCTCTCCCCCCCCACCCCAACCCTCACCCCCAAAAAGTTTGGGGAGAGGGAGTAAATAATGAGGAAATAAAGCTAAAACTCCCCAAACAACGCATCTAATTTCTTTTCATACGCATGGTAATTTAATACTTCATATAATTCATCACGCGTTTGCATATCCTTAATTAATGAGCCTTGTGTGCCCTCTTTTCGTATGGTCTCATAAACATTAATTGCAGCAGCACTCATTGCTCTAAAAGCACTGAGTGGATACAAAATCATTTTTATGCCAACTTCTTTAAGTTCTTGCACACTAAACATAGGTGTTTTACCAAACTCAGTAATATTAGCTAAAACAGGAACATTAATAGCCTGCGTAAAAAGCTTATAGTCATCAAGACTGGTAATGGCTTCTGCAAAAATCATATCAGCGCCCGCTTCCACATAGCGCTGTGTTCGATCAATGGCAGCTGATAGGCCTTCATTTGCAACCGCATCTGTTCTTGCCATAATCACGAAATGTTGGTCAAAGCGAGCATCTACGGCTGCTTTGATTCTATCAACCATTTCATCAGTACTTACGAGTGCTTTTCCAGGCCGATGACCACAGCGCTTTGCTTGTACTTGATCTTCCATATGAACGGCAGCTACGTCTGCGCGAATCATTTCTTTGATCGTTCGCGCTATATTAAAAGCATTGCCAAAGCCAGTATCTATATCAACCAGCAAAGGTAAATCTGTGATGGCTGTGATTCTTCGTGCATCTTCTAGTACATCATTTAAATTGGTGATACCTAAATCAGGTAACCCCAAAGAGGCATTCGCAACACCAGCGCCAGATAGATAAATTGCACGATATCCCGCTTTTTTAGCTAACAGCGCACCGTAGGCATTAATTGTGCCAACAATTTGTAATGGATGTTCATCTTTAACTGCCTGATGAAATGCCAACCCGCGCGACTGTATTATCGTCATAGTGAATATCTTCGTTTTGATGTACGTCTTTACAATGCGTTTCTTTGATAAACCATTTACCAACAATGATTGTAAGTACATATAGCAAAGGTAAAACTGCCATGGCATGTTGATAAGCGCTTATAGAATAAACTTGAACACCATGTGCCATTTCACCATCCCAGTAGAATCGTAGTAATAATCCAGCAAGTGGTTGTAATAATGCACCACCAGCAACAACCGCCATATTATTGAAGCCAATTGCAGTGCCTACACATTTTGGATGGTTGATATCTTTTACAACACCAAAAGCAAGTGATTGACCTGATGCAGCAATACCCATCATGAATAATAAGATATAGAGTACATAAAATGGTATTCGCATGTAAAGTATGGCAATAATTGCGATAAGACCAAATATTTGAACAAAAACTAATGGAAGATTTCTTCTACCTATATGATCAGACCACCAGCCTATTAAAGGGCTACCAATCCCAATGCCAATCCAAACCATCATCATGGGTGTTGCAGCTAAAACAGTACTAATATTATAAATTTTTGCGATGAATGGAATACCCCAAAGCACAGCGAATACTAACACTGGCGCCCAAGATGCAAATGAATATAAAGCAACCCACCAAGTTTGTGGTTTAGCTATAACATGTTGTAAACCCTTCAAACTACTTTTTTCTGAATAGCTAGGTCCTTTTTGTTTCCAAGGTGGTTGATCACGAACAATCAACCATACAAATAAAGCCAGTACAATACCCACAACTCCTACAGCAACGATACTTTGACGCCAACCGAAATGAGCAACTGCTGCTGCAAGTGGCGCTTCACCACCAATAGCACCAACAGAACTCATGGTTTGAGTAATACCTGCAAGTAATGCAAATTGTTTTGGTGGAAACCATCTTGAAATTAATAATAAGGCACCGATAAAAGAAAATGCAGAACCAATACCCATTAAAAATCGTCCCATAGATGCTAGGAAAGCACTAGTCGTCATTCCAAAAAATAATGCACCTGCAACACATAATAAAATAGCGATCGTTATTAATAGTCTTGGACCAAATCGGTCGAACAATAAGCCTGCCGGTAATTGCATTGGCGTATAAGAATAATAATAAAAACCAGAAATAACGCCCACACCTGCTGCATCGATTGCGAAAGCGTGCATTAATTCGTTTGTTAATACACCAGGAGAAACTTGTAAGATAAATTCATATAAATAGAAAAGTGAGGCTAAACCACAAACGATGGTTGCAAGTAATACGGGTTTTTTAGAAGACATATTATCTCTACTTTGCAAGGGCCCCCCCTTATTCATATTGAACACGGGCTCCTATTGTTCACATCTGGATAAGAATAGCAAGTGCAAATACTACCTGTATGGAAAAAAAATGTGTATATATCCTATTGACTAGACTTTATTATATTCAAATTGAATATAATCTTTCTAGATTGGTCGTTTAAATCCCAGGGTCTTGCGTATAAAAGTGCTAATTTTAGGGTACGATTTTTCTTAAATGCTTTAGGTAGTGCTTTAAATGTCCAATATTCTTTCCCACCAGAACCGATTAATTTAGGTTTGGTGGCAACATAATGATGTTCTAGAAGTTCTATATAGTTTTTATTATAAGAAGACACATTCCAACTGTAGCCAGTTGTAGGATTTGAATCCAAAACAATTGTAAATGTATCTTGATTCTCAGATATATTGATAACTTGCTTTGAATCGTTATATGAAGGTAGATTGGTATTTGCAAAAGACATATTTACAAATAAGATAAGACATAGAAAAATTTGTATAATCATTTTCATGTTAAACTCCTATTTTTGAATCATTATAATGATATTTGAGGCAATATGAAACGCACAGTTTTTTTTATCTCTGATGGTACAGGTATTACAGCTACAACACTCGGCCGTAGTTTAATTACACAATTTGAAAAAGTTGAGTTTGAAGAAGTTACCATCCCTTATGTTAATGATTTAACAAAAGTTGAAGCAGTTTTACAAGCAATTAATGCGGCTTTTGAGCGTGATCAACAAAAACCAATTGTATTTACTACTTTGATCAACCAAGAAATTCATGCGCGTATTCAACAATCACCTGCAGTTGTGATGGATTTTTTTTCAACTTTCATTGGGCCACTAGAAAAAGAGCTCCAACAAAAATCTTCACATACGGTTGGTAGAACGCATGGTTTAAAAGATTACAATGACTATATGATCCGTATTAACGCAGTAAATTACACGCTTGCTTGTGATGATGGGGCAAATCTACGAGATTATGATAAGGCAGATATTATTTTAGTGGGTGTTTCACGTTGTGGAAAAACACCTACTTCTTTGTACCTTGCACTACAATTTGGATTGCATACTGCAAATTATCCTTTTACTTCAGATGAGTTAGTGACACAAGCTTTACCCAAAGCATTGCAAAGCCAACGTGCAAAAATTTTTGGTTTGACTATTTCAGCCGAACGTTTGAGACAAATTCGCGAAGAAAGACGCCCGGATAGTGAATATGCCTCTATGAAAACTTGTGTGCGTGAAATTAATGAAGCTAATGCGTTGTTTCATCAACTGAATATTCCGTATTTAGATACCACCACGCGATCCATTGAAGAAATTGCGGCGGAAATTGTGGCGATTACCGGCGTGAAAAGAAGGTTGTATTGATAGATTCCTAAGCTGTAGGGTGGATTAGGCGCTTTAGCGCCGTAATCCACCATGACGCCTTGGTGGATTACGGGCCTTGCGGCCCTAATCCACCCTACAACTTGTTAATAGGGTGAGGGGGAACAATTTTAAATCTTCCTCACGCCTCCCATATAAGGCCACAATACTTCAGGTAAATGGATCTCCCCTGCTTCATCCTGATAATTCTCAAGAATAGCAATCAACGTACGTCCTACCGCTAAGCCTGAACCATTTAACGTATGAATTAATTCAATTTTATTATTTTCAGCTGGACGAAATCGCGCTTGCATGCGTCTTGCTTGAAAATCTTCCATATTGCTGCAAGAAGAAATTTCACGATAAGTATTTTGAGCTGGTAACCAAACTTCTAAATCATAAGTTTTGGCAGAACAAAAGCCTAAGTCACCTGTACACAAAGCCACGACACGATAAGGTAATCCTAATTTCTGCAAAATGACTTCTGCATGGTGAGTTAATTCTTCTAAAGTTTTATATGAGTTTTCAGGCTTAACGAATTGAACTATTTCAACTTTTTCAAATTGATGTTGACGAATCATGCCCTTAGTATCTTTACCATAAGAACCTGCTTCACTACGAAAACAAGGTGTGTGACAAACAAACTTTTTTGGTAAATCTTCTTCTTTGAAAATAACATCACGCGCTAAATTAGTAACAGGTGCTTCAGCAGTAGGAATTAAGTAATAAGGAAATTCACCATTCAATGCAAATAAATCTTCTTCCATTTTAGGTAACTGACCTGTTCCAAATAAAGAGTCTTTATTTACCATATAAGGAACGTAAACTTCTTGATATCCATGTTCACGTGTATGAACATCCAGCATAAATTGAATTAAAGCACGATGTAAACGCGCAATTTGATCGTGTAAAACAACAAAGCGTGCACCTGTTAATTTAGAAGCCATTTCAAAATCCATTTGGCCTCGCATTTCACCCAAAGCGATATGATCGCGAATAGGAAAAGAAAATTTTCTAGGTTCACCCCAACGACGAATTTCTTGATTATCTTCTTCTGAAGCGCCCACTGGTACTGTTTCGTTTGGAATATTAGGAATCCAAGCTAATATAGTATCTAGTTTTTCCTGCACCTGGCTTAATTCAGTTTTTGCTTTTTCGAGTTTATCCCCTAGATCACTGACATTTGCCAATAGTGGTGATATATCCTCACCTTTTGCTTTTGCATGGCCTATTTGTTTAGATTGCGTATTTCGTTCATTTAATAGTTTTTCAGTTTCAACTTGTAAATGTTTTCTTTGTATTTCTAGAGCTTCAAACGCTTCTATATCTAATTTATATTGTCTGGTTGCAAGACGTAAAGCAATGTCTGCTATTTCGTTGCTACGCAACCGTTTTGGATCTAACATATATCACCTTTTATTGTTTTTACAGGATTACTCAACTATGAATACAACAAGAATAAAGTATAACGCAGGCTCAATGACAGCAGAAGCATTTGTTGCGTATAAAGATTCTTTAGAAAATAAACCTGTGGTTATAGTGTCTCACGATTGGACAGGAAGAAATGAATTTGCTTGTGAGAAAGCGAAAAAATTAGCTGAATTAGGTTATGTAGGGTTTGCGCTAGATATGTTTGGTAATGCGCAGCTAGGTGAAACTAAAGAAGAAAAATCGGCGATGATTCAACCTTTAGTAGATGACAGAGGTGAATTATTAAAAAGAATGACTGCTGCGGTTGAAACCGCACAAAAGATGACCAAAGCGAATCTAAATCAACTGGCTGCCATTGGATTTTGTT
>JBFWPS010000007.1:0-20231 GCA_050249855.1 Gammaproteobacteria bacterium | reverse complement strand
TAAAGGTTCACGTAGTTCGCGTATGGAAGACGTGGTTTTGTCGTTGGTAGAGTAGTAATTTTGATTCTTTCTAAGAAATTACTAAAAATATTAATTAGGAAAATGATATGTTACTATGGCTAGTTGAATATTTGAAAGCCTATCTACATGGATTTCATGTTTTTAGTTATATTACCTTAAGAGCTATTTTCGCAGTATTAACAGCACTTTCATTATCATTTATATTTGGTCCTAGCATGATTCGCTTTCTAACAAGAGTGCGTGTAGGGCAAATGGTTCGCGATGATGGCCCCCAATCACATTTAGTTAAAGCAGGAACTCCTACAATGGGAGGAGTACTCATTCTATTATCTATTGGTATTTCAACTTTGTTATGGGCGGATTTAACAAATCGGTATATTTGGGTTGTTTTGCTTGTCACAATTGGGTTTGGTTTAATTGGTTTGGTTGATGATTATCGAAAGTTAGTACGTAAAAATAGCAAGGGATTATCAGCGAAATCTAAATATTTTTGGCAATCATTGGTTGCTCTACTAGCTGTGATGTATTTATATTTTACGGCAACTTTACCTGCACAGACACAATTGTTTATACCATTTTTTAAGAATATTAGTATTAATATGGGTGTTTTCTACATATTTTTTAGCTATTTTGTGATAGTGGGCGCCAGTAATTCCGTTAATTTAACTGATGGTTTAGATGGATTAGCTACTTTACCCACAGTATTGGTTGCTGTAGCTTTAGGTGTTTTTGCTTATGTGACTGGAACTGTTACATTCGCACATTATTTAGTAATTCCCTATATCCCTGGTGCTGCAGAAGTGATAGTATTTTGTGCCGCTCTTGTGGGGGCAGGTTTAGGATTCTTATGGTTTAATACTTATCCTGCATTAGTTTTTATGGGAGATATTGGTTCCTTAAGTATGGGAGCAGCTTTAGGTATTGTTGCAATTATCGTTAGGCAAGAATTAGTGTTATTTTTAATGGGTGGGATTTTTGTCTTAGAAACACTCTCAGTGATTTTACAGGTAGCATCTTTTAAATTAACTGGACGCAGAATATTTCGTATGGCGCCTTTGCATCATCATTTTGAATTGAAAGGGTGGCCGGAACCAAGAGTGATTGTTCGTTTTTGGATTATTACCGTTATTTTAGTCTTATGTGGGTTAGCAACATTGAAATTGCGATAGAGTAGTTGTGGTTGATTTTTTTCAATATTGTAGGGTGGATTACGGCGCTAAAGCGCCTAATCCACCCTCATAAAATGTCTGAATGAGAGGTATCAAGTATATTTTATATGAGTACTCAAAATAATTTAAAAGTTATTGTAGGTCTTGGTGTTACAGGTTTATCTTGTGCTCGCTACTTTTCCCGTAAAAAAATTCCATTTGCTGTCTTGGATACTCGAGAAAATCCTCCTTTACTTGATGAATTTCAAAAAGAATTTAGTCATGTGCAAATATCACTTGGTTCGTGGGATCAATCATTTTTATCTCAAGCCAGTGAAATCATTTTAAGTCCGGGAATCTCTATACATGAACCTGCTATACAAACATGCATCGCGCAAAAAATCCCGGTGATTGGTGATATTGAATTATTCGCAAGAGAAGCAAAAGCACCAATTTGTGCTATTACTGCTTCTAATGGCAAAAGTACCGTAACAAGTTTAGTTGGTTATATGGCAAAGTGCGCAAATTTGAATACACGAGTAGGTGGGAATTTAGGAACTGCTGCGCTAGATTTATTACAAGATTCTGAACCAGATTTATATGTAATTGAGTTATCAAGTTTTCAACTTGAAACTACTTATTCACTTTCTGTAACTGCAGCAACTATATTAAATATTTCTCCTGATCATATGGATAGATATGATTCTTTTGGTGACTATATTGCAGCAAAACAACGTATATATTTAAATGCTGAGTATATGATATGTAATCGTGACGATATTAATACGCTTCCGGTAAAATCATTTAGAGGAAATAATATAATTACTTTTGGTTTAAATGCACCAAAATCAAATGAATTTGGTTTGATTACATCTAATTCGAATATTTATCTTGCGTTGGGTGATCAATGTTTGTGTTCTGTGAACGAGATTACGTTAAAAGGCTCACATAATTGGAGCAATGCATTAGCTTCATTAGCGTTAGGAAAAGTCCTTAATTTTCCTATGTCAGCTATGTTACAGGCTTTACAAACATTTCATGGTCTTCCACATCGTTGTGAATGGATTGCTGAAAAACAAGGCGTGAATTATTATAATGATTCAAAAGGAACCAATGTGGGTGCTAGTCTTGCATCTTTAAATGGTTTAGCAGCAGGCATATCTGGCAAAGTGATTTTAATTGCTGGTGGTCAAGGGAAAGGAGCAGATTTTTCATTACTACAAAAACCAGTTAGCGAAAATACAAGAGCCGTTATTTTAATAGGGCAGGATGCGCCTTTAATTGAAAAAGCACTTAATGGTTCTACGACAATTTTACATGCAAATGATATGTTGCATGCGGTAAAACTTGCAGATGAAACAGCGCAATCTGGTGATGTGGTTTTATTATCTCCTGCTTGTGCCAGTTTCGATATGTTTAAGAATTTTGAACATCGAGGTAAAGTTTTCGTTGAAGCAGTGAAGGAAATTTTATGAAGAAAACTGCGATGGCTGCCATTAGTAGCAGTAAACTTAAAACGAAACGTCAAGCCCCCACATTTTATGATCGTTGGCTGCTATTTACTGTTTTTAGTTTATTTGTAATTGGTTTAGTCATGGTAGCCTCTGCTTCAATTGTTGTTGCTGAAAAGCAATTCAATCAACCATTTTATTTTTTAACTCGACAGTTAATTTTTTTAATGATTGGTTTTGTTGCGGCATTTGTTGTTATCCGATTTGAATTAGATTTATGGCGAAAATACAGTGGATGGCTACTTATATTAAGTTATATTTTATTAATTTTAGTATTAGTGCCTGGTATTGGTCGTGTTATTAATGGCAGTATGCGCTGGCTTGGTGTTGGTTTGTTTGGAATACAAGTTTCCGAATTAGCAAAGTTTTTTTGTATTATTTATTTAGCAGGATATTTAGTAAGAAAACAAGAAGAAGTACAAACAAGGGTAATCGGGTTTATAAAACCAATGGTTCTAATTGGACTGATTGCTTTGCTATTGTTAAAAGAACCTGATTTTGGTGCTGCAACTGTCATTATTACGACGGCACTTGGCATGATGTTTCTTGCTGGCGTACGTTTATGGCAGTTTGCAATTTTACTAGGATCGGCCGTTTTTTCATTAGCAGTTCTTGCGATTTCATCACCCTATCGAATGGCAAGATTGACTAGTTTTTTGAACCCATGGGCTGATCAATATGATTCAGGTTATCAACTTACTCAATCCTTGATTGCTTTTGGTCGTGGTGGTTGGACAGGAATGGGATTGGGTGCGAGTATACAAAAATTATTTTATTTACCAGAAGCACATACTGATTTTTTATTTGCTGTGTTAGCAGAGGAACTAGGGTTGTTAGGAGTCTTCGCTGTTTTAGCTCTGTTTGCTTTATTTATTGCGCGAATTTTTATTTTGGCTAAACGTGCTTGGCAACAACAGCGTCCTTTTGCTGCTTTTATAGCATTTGGTTTTGGTTTATGGTTAGCATTTCAATCAATGATTAATATTGGTGTGAACACAGGTATTTTACCAACAAAAGGTTTAACTCTACCAATGATGAGTTATGGCGGCAGTAGTATGATCGTGATGTGTTTAGTGATTGCTTTGTTATTTAGAATTGATTATGAAACAAGGTTAGTCGCATTAAGAGAGTATCGGAGTAAGTAATGACTATATTAGAGGAAATAAAGAATAAACAACGAGTACAACACATTCATTTTATTGGAGTGGGTGGTGCTGGAATGAGTGGTATTGCTGAAGTACTGTTGAATGAAGGATATAAAATATCAGGATCGGATTTGAATGATTCAGCTTCCCTGAAACGTTTAAAGCAATTCGGTGCTGAAGTTTATGTGGGTCATGATGCATGTCATATTCATGAACCTGATATAGTTGTTACTTCGACTGCTATTGAACCAAATAACCCTGAATTAAAGGCTGCGCTGGAAAAACGTATTCCTGTAGTGCCACGTGCTCAAATGTTAGCTGAGATTATGCGAACTAGACATGGCATTGCTATAGCGGGTACACATGGAAAAACAACGACAACTAGCTTAGTTACAAGTGTTTTAACAGAAGCTGAGTTAGATCCAACATTCGTAATTGGAGGTTGTTTAAATGCCGCTGGCTGTAATGCTCGTTTAGGAACAAGTAACTTTTTAGTTGCAGAGGCTGATGAAAGTGATGCATCTTTTCTTTTTTTGAAACCTCAAATCGCAGTAGTTACAAATATTGATGAAGATCATACTTGGTCATATGAATATGATTTTAATAAAGTTAAAAAAACATTTATAGAGTTTTTACATCATTTACCTATGAATGGATTAGCTGTTGTATGTATTGATGATCCAGTTGTTCGTGAGTTACTCCCTATCATTGGGCGTCCAATGTTAACGTATGGCTTTTCAGAAGATGCCGATGTTCGAGCTACCAATTTTAGACAGGAAGGGACACAATCATTTTTTACGGCTATTTTACCTAATAATGAACACTGGGAAATCAAATTAAATTTACCTGGTAAGCATAACGTATGTAATGCGCTAGCTGCTATTGCCATTGCTCATGAGCTTAAAATTTCTCAAGAAGCAACTGCAAAAGCCTTAGAAGTATTTAAGGGAGTTGGTCGTCGATTTCAAATACGTGGTGAATTTAATTTTGGTCAGGGAAATGCATTAGTTGTGGATGATTATGGTCATCATCCTCGTGAAATGATGGTAACGATTGAAGCTATACGTCAAGCTTGGCCAGAACGTAGGTTAGTTATGGCTTTCCAACCACATCGATATTCTAGAACGAAGGCCTTATTTGATGATTTTGCCAGAGTTTTATCTGAAGTTGATAGTTTATTTTTGCTTGAAATATATTCAGCTGGAGAAGAGCCAATTAAAGGTATTGATGGTCGTAATCTATGTAGAGCAATCAGAGAACGTGGTCGTGTTGAACCTATTTATGTAGGACGAGACGATAAATTTGTTGATTTTATTTCCCCTGTGTTAGCAGATGGTGATATTTTATTGTTGCAAGGGGCTGGTGATATTGGTGGGATCGCGGCTAGTATTCCCGTAAATCCAGTTTAACACACAGGAGCATTAAAATTAGTACTATCTACCAAAGTAACCAAATGCATGAGAACCAACCACTCAACAAGCATACTTCTTGGCGAGTAGGTGGGCCTGCTAAACGTTTCTATCAACCTGATAGTTTAGTTGCATTGCAGACATTTTTAGAAACTATCTCATCCGATGAACCTATTCTTTGGTTGGGCTTAGGTAGTAATTTACTCATTCGTGATAAAGGTTTTAATGGAACGGTTGTTTCTACCTTATCAGCACTTGAATCCATTGAATTAAAAGATTCTACTATTATTCGTGCAGAAGCAGGTGTTTCGTGTGCAAAACTAGCACGTTTTTCTGCACGATTGGGTTTAGCTGGCGGAGAATTTTGGGCGGGTATTCCTGGTTCGGTTGGTGGTGCGCTTGCTATGAATGCAGGTTGCCATGGAGGGGAAACATGGGCTTTTGTAACACATATTGAAACTTTATCCACAGATGGTAAGCTTCACCTTAGGAAAGCTTCAGAATACAAGGTTTCATACAGAGAGGTTATCCCACCTGCTATTAATGAATGTTTTGTTGCAGCACATTTTCAATTACCATTAGGTAAAAAGGAAGCATCATTACAAAAAATAAAAGATTTATTAGAACACAGAGCGCGTACACAACCAACAGGTGATCATAGTTGTGGTTCTGTGTTTCGTAATCCAAAAGGAGATTACGCGGCACGATTAATAGAAGCGAGTGGTTTGAAAGGTGTGCGTCAAGGAGGAGCTATGGTATCGCACAAGCATGCAAATTTTATTGTGAATGACAATCAAGCAAGTGCATCCGATATTGAAACTTTAATTGAACATGTGAGTGTTACAGTAGAAAGTAAATTTGGTATTTCTTTAGTAAAAGAAGTAAAAATAATAGGTGATAAATAATTATGATTCCAACTGATCCAAAACAATTTGGAAAAGTAGGTGTTCTGATGGGGGGGTTAAGTTCAGAACGCGAAATTTCTTTAATGACTGGTAATGCAGTTGTTGCTGCTCTACAACGTCAAAATATTGATGTATGTCCAATTGATGTGAATCATGATATTTGTCAAAAACTTATTGAAAGTAATTTTGATCGTGTTTTTATTGCTTTACATGGCCCTGGTGGAGAAGATGGTGTTATTCAAGGCGTATTAGAAACTTTAAATATTCCATATACCGGTAGTGATGTTGCATCTTCAGCACTTGCGATGGATAAGCAACGTTCTAAGTTAGTATGGAATGCAATTGGCTTGCCAACGTTGCCATTTTTAATATTAAACGAAAGCATTAAACCTGAAAATATTTTAAATACTATTCCGCTTCCTTGGGCAATCAAACCTATTAGACAAGGTTCTACACTAGGTATTACTAAAGTGACCGAATTAAATCAATATGCTAGTGCATATGAATTAGCGAAATCTTATGATAACCGTGTGATGTTAGAACATTGGATTGAAGGAAGTGAATTAACCGTTGGAATCGTTGATAACCAAACTTTACCTGTTATACGAATTGTCGCTGAAGGTTATTATGATTATGAAGCAAAATATTTTTCTGATATACCCAATATCACTGCCCTAGTGGATTATCTGATGTTATCGAAAAAAAGGTACAAGATATTTCACTAAAAGCCTATCAATCTTTGGGTTGTAGACATTGGGGACGGGTTGATTTAATGATGGACCAAGCAGAAAATATATGGCTTTTAGAAGTGAATACTATACCTGGTATGACCGATCATAGCTTAGTACCTAAAGCTGCTCGGGTAAAGGGTGTGGAATTTGATCAGTTGGTGTTAACGATTCTGGCACAAACATTATGAAATTATTACAACAGCAAAAATTAGCCACTCCTGTGGTTTCAAAATCAAAACAAAGTTGGGCTGTGTCCAGTTTTCGTATAGGCCGTATAATCGTATTGCTCTTTTTGGTATTAAGCCTGCTTTGGTTTGGCACTATTTTACATAATCCAAAGACGGCACCCATTAAATTTGTTAATATCGCGGGTCAATACAAACATATAAATCCTGCGCAGTTACAGAGAATTATGCTGCCTTATTTAAATACAGGATTTTTTGGTATTGATTTAGCTGACTTAAAGGCGCATTTATTAGAGATTCCATGGGTACAAGATGTTACAATTAAGCGTATTTGGCCTAATACAGTGAATCTTGTAATTAAGGAACGTCAACCATTTGCATTGTGGAATGAAAGTAGTTTATTAACTTTGCAAGGTGAAGTATTTACACCTTCAAGGGATACTTTACCTTCACAAGGGCCTCATTTTATGGGCCCTGTGGGTCAGCAGAAATGGATGTTAGACAACTATAAACACATGTTGTCAATTTTGCAGCCATTAGGTTTAGGTGTGCAAGAAATAGAGTTAACAAAACGTCAAGCTTGGCGCTTAAAGTTAACAAACGGTTTAGATGTAATTTTGGGTAGGGAAGATATTTTTCCAAGATTAGAACGTTTTGTGGGTAATTATGGAAAAATAATAGGACCAAGAAATTCTCAAGTTGAGTATGTAGATTTACGTTATACAAATGGTTTAGCTATTAAGTGGCGACCTATGAGCGAAATAAAGGAAAAGGTCAGTCATGATCTTTAGGCTATAAAAATTTTTAATTAATATCAGGAACAAATATGTCAAAGAAAAGCAACAAAAATTTAATTGTCGGGTTAGATATAGGTACGACAAAAATTGTTGCCATAGTAGGTGAAGTTAATTTAGATGGAACACTGGATGTTATTGGTGTTGGTACATATCCTTCTCGTGGTTTAAAACGCGGTGTGGTTGTTAATATTGATGCAACTGTTTCCTCAATTCGTGAAGCAGTTGAAGCAGCCGAAGCAATGGCTGGATGCAGAATACATTCTGCATTCACTGGTATTGCAGGTAGTCATATTCATGGGCTTAATTCACATGGTATTGTCGCTATTAGAGATCAAGAAGTTACTTCAGTAGATGTTGATCGTGTAATCGATGCAGCTCGTGCAGTTGCGATTCCAACAGATCGAAAAATTCTTCATATATTACCTCAAGAATTTATTATTGATAATCAAGATGGTATTCGTGAGCCAATTGGAATGTCTGGTGTACGTCTTGAAGCACGTGTACATATTGTTACTGGTGCAGTGAGTGCTGCTCAAAATATTGTGAAGTGTGTTCGTCATTGTGGCTTAGAAGTTGCAGATGTAATTTTGGAACAGCTTGCTTCTAGTCATGCTACTTTATCCGATGATGAAAAAGAATTAGGAATTTGTTTAGTTGATATTGGTGGTGGTACAACCGATATCGCTGTTTTTTCAGAAGGTGCAATTCGTCATACTGCAGTGATCCCTATCGCTGGTGATCAAGTAACGAATGATATTGCAGTTGCATTACGAATGCCGACTCAAAATGCAGAAGAAATAAAACTAAAACATGCATGTGCATCGATTGATTTAGTGCATGACCATCAAGTGATAGAAGTTCCTGGAGTTGCAGATCGTCCCAAACGTCAAATTTCTCGAAGAATGCTCGCTGAAGTTGTAGAGCCACGTTATGAAGAATTATTTACTTTGGTGCGTTCTGAATTACGTCGCAGTGGTTTTGAGGATTTAGTTCCTGCGGGCATTGTATTCACAGGTGGTGCTTCAAGAGCACATGGTGTACTTGATTTAGCTGAAAAAGTTTTTCAAATGCCTGTTCGTTTAGGTGCACCTCAAATTCAAAATAATTTAGCAGAGATTGTTAATAATCCAGCTTATGCAACAGGTCTTGGATTATTATTGTATGGTATGCAACAAAATGTGCGTGATAGTCAGGAAGGCGTTGTAGGTGACGGTATAAAAGGCATGATGTCTAAAATGAAAAATTGGTTTCGCGGTAATTTTTAATTCTCTGGAGGGGTGTAATGAGTATGTTCGAATTAGTTGAAGCTAGCCAGCATAATGCAGTGATTAAAGTCATTGGTGTTGGTGGTGGCGGTGGTAATGCAGTACAACACATGATTGCTGAGAAAAATATTGTAGGTGTTGATTTTATTATCGCTAATACAGACGTACAAGCATTACAGTATTCAACAGCCGATACTATTTTAAAATTAGGTTCTAATTTAACAAAAGGCTTAGGCGCAGGTGCTAACCCTGAGATTGGACGAAAAGCTGCTGAAGAAGATCGTGATAAAATTCGTGAAATATTGCAAGGCGCAGATATGGTATTTATCACTGCGGGTATGGGCGGTGGAACAGGCACAGGTGCTGCTCCAGTTGTTGCAGAAATTGCAAAAGAGTTAAATATTTTAACCGTCGCAGTTGTAACAAAACCTTTTATTTTTGAAGGTAAAATGCGGATGCAAGTAGCGGATGCAGGTATTCGCGAATTACGTAAATCAGTTGATTCTTTAATAACAATTCCAAACAATAAATTGTTAAGTGTATTAGGAAAAAATGTTACCTTGTTAAATGCTTTTAAAGCCGCAAATAATGTATTGCATGGAGCAGTGAGAGGTATTTCAGATTTAATTACCAGACCTGGCTTGATTAACGTTGACTTTGCTGACGTTCGTACTGTGATGTCTGAAATGGGGATGGCAATGATGGGTACCGGTTCTGCGATTGGTGAAAATCGTGCACGCGAAGCTGCTGAAGCAGCAATTGCAAGTCCATTATTAGAGGATGTGAATTTACATGGTGCTGCAGGTGTATTAGTTAATATTACTGCTGGTATGGATATGTCAATTGGTGAATTTGAAGAAGTGGGTGAAGTTATTAAAGCGTTAACATCAGATGGTGCTACTGTTGTTGTTGGTACTGTTATCGATCCTGAATTAACTGATGAATTACGTGTGACCGTTGTTATTACAGGTTTAGGCCAGCGTGATGATCAAGGTAATGTTGTCATAGCACCACCTGCAGTTTCACATGAAAATAAAAAACCTGATGGCTCATTAGATTATCATAAACTTGATCGTCCTGCTGTTATGCGAAAACAAGCATCTGTATTAAATCGTTCAAGTAGTGATACAATGCTACAACAAGATATCGATTATTTAGATATTCCGGCGTTTTTACGTCGTCAAGAACGCGAAGAAGCGTAGTAGGAGAAATATAATGTTGAAACAACGGACTTTAAAGACAGTGATTAGCGCAACAGGAGTTGGTGCGCATACAGGACTTAAAATTTCAATCAACCTGCGACCTGCGCCTGTGAATACAGGTATTGTTTTTATTCGTACTGATCTTGAAAAACCGGTTTCAATTCCTGCATTGACAAAATATGTTGGCGATACCCGCATGTCTACAACGTTAGCTAAAGATAACGTTAGAATAGCAACAGTAGAACATTTATTATCTGCGTTTGCAGGGCTTGGTATTGATAATGCTTTTGTAGATATATCAGGGGCTGAAGTTCCAATTATGGATGGTAGTGCAGCGCCTTTTGTTTTTTTGATTCAATCTGCCGGCATTGTTGAGCAAGCTTCTGCAAAACATTTTATCCGTATCAAACATGAAGTTTGTCTTAAAGATGGTGATAAGTATGCTTTATTAAAACCTTATCATGGTTTTAAAATTAATTTCAAAATTGATTTTGATCATCCCGTATTAAAAGCTACGAATCAAACCGCTACTTTTTCTTTCTCTCCAACACAATACGCTAAAGAAATCAGCCGTGCGCGTACTTTTGGATTTTTAGCAGATTATGAATATTTGCGTTCTATGAATTTGGCGCAAGGCAGTAGCTTGGATAATACAATTGTAGTAGATGATTACCGTGTGCTGAATGAAGATGGTTTACGGTATAAAGATGAATTTGTTAGACATAAAGTATTAGACTGTGTTGGTGATCTTTATTTATTAGGTGCTAATTGCATCGGTCAGTATGAAGGTTACAAGTCTGGTCATGCACTAAATAATGAATTACTCATGACTTTATTGGCTGATGAAAGTGCTTATGAAATCATTACGTTTGAAGACAAAAATAAACTTCCTAAAGAATATCTTAAATTAAATTTTGTTGAAAGTCTGGCAAGTGCTTAAAAAACTCAATTATGTCATTTTTTATGCTATAATTTTATAAGATTGTTCGAAAAAAATAAATCAGGACATGCGAAAAACATCGATGTCATTGCGAAGCGTAGCGAAGCAATCCAGTAATGGCTATCTATTTTAACGCGACAAAGGATTCTTGCAGCCTGCAAACAACGCGGGTTTTGCAATGATAGTTTAGTTTTAAGTCCTTGAGGAGCAATTTTATGCCATCGTCGCAGTCAAGTCATACCCGAATCGGTTTTGAAAATTTGGGATATGACCATTCAGGACCAATATCGAAATTACCGATTAGGCCACCTGTCACATTTCAAGCTTATATCTTAGGTGATGAAGGCGTAGGTATAACCTCTTTGTTACAACAGTTAGTCGGTGATACTCAACCAGTCGAATCTGTACTTAAACAATTAGAGATTCGTAATCAACCTATTCATTTATTGTTAGAAACTGAAATTGCAGATGAAAAATCGCATGCGGCGGATATAGTTTTATTAGTTTGTGATCTTACGAATGAAGCTTCCATGGAACATTTAAGGAAATGGTATGAATTCGCAAAACCTTGTTTTAAAGAATCAACAACCCTGGTTGTAGTGGGTAATAAAAGCGATTTGAATGGTGCTCGTGTGATAAGCACGATGACCTTATTTGAGTTTGCTAAAAAACTTCATAGTGATTTGACGATTACAACCAATGCGACAGATAGTCAAAACGTTAAAGATTTAGTTGAGCTTGCAAGTGCAAGAGCGCTATCTAAAAAGAAATCTCAACCAGTTGCTGAAATAACACAAATAGAATTAACGAAAGAACAACAAGAGTATTTAAAGGGAATAGAATCTTTATGGCGCGATGGAGAACATCAAGATGCAACTTCTAAAATACGTGCATTAATGGAAGACTATGTAAAAGATTGTCCTACTGCAGTTAGTTATACTAGCGGCTTTTGGGATCGCTCATGGAATTCTGCGAAATGGAGTTCAGCAAGACCGCATGCTGGAACAGTTGCCCGTATGCTAGCTGATAAAAGCTTAACAGCAGAAGATTTATATGTGCGATTAAAGCAGATTCCCACACTAGATAAACACCCCGAAAGTAAATTACACCTTATGTTAGATTTGATTGAGCGTGTATGTCCTGAGTTAAGTTTTCAAGCGTTTAAGAAAGACATTTGAAAAACAAAGCCGTCACAAGCGAGCGTGGCGAAGCAATACAGAACTGAGTATCTATTTCATTGCAGTACTAGATTTCCACGCCTTGCACAAAACGCAAGACTCGCAATGACAGCTTTGTTTTTCATAAATCTGGAGTTTTTGCAAAACGGAGAGAATTTTTCTTGAATAAAATACTATTTTTATATAAAATCCCTCATTGATTTGATGCGGGGTGGAGCAGTCTGGCAGCTCGTCGGGCTCATAACCCGAAGGTCGTAGGTTCAAATCCTGCCCCCGCTACCAATTTATGTATGAAAGTTTGAGCCCCATTTTGGGGCTTTTTGTTCTAAATTTGGGCCGTGTGCCCATTTTTTTTAGTTTTGAGAAAGATATGTCAAAGCGGCTGGATATTTTGAGTGAGTTATTAGCGCCCATCGTGACTGCTTTAGGTTACGAGTTTTGGGGGTGTGAATATTTAAGTCAAGGTAAACATAGTTTATTACGTGTATACATTGATTCTGACGATGGTATCAATGTGGATGATTGTGCAAAAGTTAGTATGCAAATTAGTGCCGTATTGGATGTTGAAGATCCTATCAAAACAGAGTATAGCTTGGAGGTTTCTTCACCGGGATTAGATAGACCATTTTATACACTGGAACAAATTGCACGTTATGTTGGGCATAAGGTGAGAATTAAAACACGAATACCTTATGAGAAACGACGTAATTTTTTAGGAAACTTGGTTGCAACTCAAGGAAACAAGGTGGTTGTGGAAGTAGAAAAGCAGCAATATGAGCTTGATTTTGCAGATGTAGAAAAAGCTAATTTAGTTGCTTTAGAGAATGTTTAGGACGAGGGAATTATGAATAAAGAAATATTATTAGTCGTTGAAGCATTATCAAATGAAAAGGGTGTTAGTAAAGAAATCATCTTTGAAGCGATAGAAACAGCCTTAGCTATGGCGACTAAGAAGCGTCATGCAGAAGATATTGATGTGCGTGTTTATATTAATCGTGAGTCAGGAGATTATGAAACATTTCGTGTATGGACTGTGGTCGATGATGAAGATGAAGCGTTTGAATCGCCAGTAAGACAGATTTTATTTACAACGGCAGAACAAAAACAACCTGGTATAAAGATTGGCGAATTAATAAAAGAATCTATTCCTTCTATCGCTTTTGGTCGTATTGCAGCGCAATTAGCAAGACAAGTTATCGTACAAAAACTTAATGAAGCGGTGAGAACTAATTTAGCTGAAGCTTATCGTGAAAGAGTTGGTGAACTTATTACTGGTGTTATTAAGAAGACAGCGCGTGATAGTGTACAACTTGATTTAGGTGGAAATGCAGAAGCTGTTATTTTACGAAATGAACTCATTCCTCGCGAAGTTTTTCGACCAAGTGATCGAGTTCGTGCCTATTTATATAATGTTGATTCTTCTGCTCGTGGTGCACAAATTTTCTTATCGCGCACACGGCCTGAAATGCTAATTGAGTTATTTAAAATAGAAGTACCTGAAATTGCTGAACAGGTTATTGAAATTAAAGCTGCAGCACGTGATCCAGGTTCTAGAGCTAAAATAGCGGTTAAAACGAATGACGGTAGAATTGATCCTGTAGGTGCTTGTGTTGGTATGCGAGGTTCACGCGTACAAGCTGTTTCAAATGAATTATGTGGTGAACGAATTGATATCGTGCTTTACGATGATAACCCTGCTCAATTTGTTATTAATGCGTTAGCACCTGCTGAAGTGGCATCCATTACTGTTGATGAAGATACACATACGATGGATGTTGCAGTCAGAGAAGATCAATTATCTCAAGCAATTGGTCGAAATGGACAAAATGTTCGCTTAGCATCTGAATTAACTGGTTGGACTTTGAATGTAATGACTGAGCATGAAGCTAGCCAAAAAAGCGAAGCAGAAATGCAAAAATTACAGCAAGTTTTCATTGATGAATTGGAAGTTGATGCTGAATTGGCAGATATATTAGTACAAGAAGGTTTTAGCTCTATTGAAGAAATTGCTTATGTTCCAAGTAGTGAACTATTAGCAATAGAAGGCTTTGATGAAGAATTAGTTAAAGCATTACGTGATCGAGCAAAAGATGTTTTATTAACACGAGCGATTGTTGGAGAAGAAACTGGTCATACACAACCAGAAGAAGATCTTTTAGCTTTGGATGGAATGACACAGGAACTTGCCGAAAAGCTGGCAAATTCAGGTATTGTTTCAAGAGAAGATTTAGCAGAGCAATCAGTAGTTGATTTGGTTGAAGAAGGTATTATGGAGCAGGAATTAGCAGCAAAATTAATTATGACTGCACGTGCTCATTGGTTTGAGTAGCATGCTTTCGCAATACATGCGCGGTAGTATGGATAAGGTTTTAAAGAGGAAAGTTTTATGGCAAAGACAGGAGAAATAAGTGTAACGGCACTTGCAAAAGTTGTTCGGCAACCGATCGACACGTTTCTTGCGCAATTAAAAGAAGCAGGTATTCCTGTATCTGATCCAGATCATGTATTAACTGAAGCAGAAAAGTTACAGTTTTTGGCTTTCTTAAGAAAAGATAAAGAGAGCGCAGAGAAAGTAGAAACAGGTGTAACACCTAAAAAAGTAACTTTGAAACGACAAAAAGTTAGTGAATTGACAGTGACGAATGCAAAAGGTCAGCGTCAACGAGTTTCAGTAAAAGTTCGTACAAAGAAAACTTATATGAATGTTACTGAGAAACCACCTGAAGAAGAGCCAGAAGTTAAACCCGAAGTTCAAGAACCAGTTCGTGAGAAAAACGAAACTGTAATACCTACCGAGTTGGTTGCTCAAGTGGCCCCAGAATCTACAGAACCAACGACTGTAGAAACAGTTACGGTAAAACAAGAAGAAAAAGAATCTCGTGATAAATTATCTGAACGCGATCGTTTTCTTGAAGTGCACGTTATTGAAGACAAAGAAAGTAAAGAAGCACAAAGAAGATTATCAATTCAGTTTGACGAAAAACGTAAACGTAAACGAGCTAAAGCAGAAAGACCTGAAACGAGTGAAAGTGTATTAACAAAGCATGGATTTGAAAAGCCAACAGCGCCTGTTATTCGCGAAGTCGCTGTGCCTGAAACAATCACAATAGCTGATTTAGCACAGAAAATTTCTGTCAAAGCGGCTGAATTAATTAAAGTCATGATGAAATTGGGTGTGATGGCGACTATTAATCAAGTAATCGACCAAGATACCGCGATCTTAGTTGTTGAGGAATTAGGTCATAAAGCAACACCATTAAACACCAATGAATTAGAAGCTTCTTTAACAGGTGAAACTGATGCGAATGTAGAATTAGTAAAACGTGCTCCTGTCGTAACAATTATGGGACATGTTGATCATGGTAAAACATCTTTGCTTGATTATATTCGTCGTACTAAAGTTGCCAGTGGTGAAGCAGGCGGTATTACACAGCACATAGGTGCATACCATGTAGAAACGCCTAAAGGTATGGTTACCTTTCTAGATACACCAGGTCATGCTGCATTTACAGCAATGCGAGCACGTGGTGTGAAAGTGACAGATATTGTTATTTTAGTAGTTGCAGCCGATGATGGAGTGAAGCCACAAACCATTGAAGCGATACAACATGCTAAAGCAGGTGGGGTTCCTATTGTTGTTGCGGTTAATAAAATCGATAAACCAGGTGCTGACCCTGAACGCGCTAAACAAGAATTAACACAACATGGTGTAATTCCTGAAGCATGGGGTGGTGATACCATGTTCGTTGCGATTTCTGCAAAAACTGGCCAAGGTATTGATGATTTATTAGATTCACTTTTATTACAAGCGGAAGTTTTAGAATTAAAAGCACCTGAGCAATGTGCAGCACGTGGTGTGATTATTGAATCACGTTTAGATAAAGGTCGTGGCCCTGTCGCTACTCTTTTGGTTCAACAAGGAACTTTAAGAAAAGGTGATGTTGTATTAGCAGGATTACAGTTTGGTCATGTTCGTGCATTATTAGATGAAACAGGTAAGCAAGTGATGCAAGCGGGTCCATCTATTCCTGTGCAAGTACTTGGTTTATCAGGTGTGCCTGTTGCAGGGGATGAAGCAATCGTTGTTTCAGATGAACGAAAAGCTAGAGAAGTTGCTTTATTTAGACAAGGTAAATTCAGAGAAGTTAAACTGGCTAAACGTATGCCTCAATTAGAAGGATTATTCAATAAATTAAGCGAAGGTGAAATAAAATCGTTAAATATCGTCTTAAAAGCTGATGTTCAAGGATCGGTTGAAGCATTAGCTGATGCACTTGTTAAATTATCAACGAATGAAGTTCAAGTAAAAATTGTGGCACAAGGTGTTGGTGGTATTAATGAATCAGACGCGCATTTAGCTGTTGCATCAAATGCCATATTAATCGGTTTTAATGTGCGTGCTGAAGCAACCGCACGTCGAGTGATTGAAAATGAAGGAATAGATTTACACTATTATAGTGTTATCTATGACGTAATTAATCAAGTTAAGAGCGCTTTAAGTGGTATGCTTTCACCGGAAATCAAAGAAAATATTCTTGGTTTGGCAGAAGTTCGAGAAGTATTCCGTTCTTCGAAATTTGGCTCGATCGCTGGTTGTATGGTTTTAGAAGGGAACATTAAACGTAACAAAAAAATTCGTGTTTTACGTGATAATGTAGTTATCTTCGAAGGCGAATTAGAATCATTACGACGCTTTAAGGAAGATGTAGCTGAAGTTCGAGCAGGAATGGATTGCGGTATCGGCGTTAAAAATTACAATGACATTAAATCAAATGATCAAATTGAAGTATATGAAACAGTTGAAGTAGCGCGAACGATTTAAATACGGAGTTAATTGTGCCTAGAGGCTTTAAACGCACCGAACGATTGAATGAATTAGTTCGTAGAGAGTTATCTGTGATTATACAACGAGAAATTACTGATCCGCGTTTAGGAATGGTATCAATCTCAGCGGTTGAAATTACCAATGATCTATCCTATGCAAAAATCTACGTTACAATATTAGTTCCCGATGAGGAAATAAAAACACAAATTAAAATTTTGAATCATGCGGCACCGTTTTTAAGAACTTTATTAGCGCAACGAGTAAAAATGCGTATTGTTCCTCAATTATTGTTTATCTACGATGAATCCATTCGTCAAGGAGAACATTTAACTAGTCTGATTGATTCTGCAATTGAAGATGATGAACGAAAACATATAGATGAAGAAGAGAGTTAATGTGGTTAATGCAGAATCAAAAATAATTAAGCAGCCTAGATTATCGATCAATGGTATTTTATTATTAGATAAACCTATTGGCATTACCTCAAATGCTGCACTTCAACGAGTCAAGCAATTATTAAGAGCATCCAAAGCTGGTCATACTGGTAGTTTAGATCCATTAGCGAGTGGTATGTTACCGCTTTGTTTTGGTCACGCGACTAAAGTATCACAATTTTTATTAGCGGCAGATAAACGCTATGAAGTTACAGCGAAATTAGGGGTGAAAACGACAACAGGAGATGCAGAAGGTGAAGTCATTGAAACTTGTTCTGATTTTTCGGTTAATCGGGAACAATTACAAGTTGTCCTTAATCGCTTTGTTGGTCTTATTCAACAAGTGCCATCAATGTATTCTGCTTTAAAACACCAAGGCCAACCACTTTATAAATTAGCAAGACAAGGTATTACCATTGAGCGTGCAGCTAGAGATATTCATATTTATGAAATTGAATTGCTTGATTTACAAACCGATCAATTTACCCTTCGAGTGCATTGTAGTAAAGGTACTTATGTTCGAACTTTAATTGAAGATATTGGTGAACAATTAGATTGTGGTGGACATGTGACTGGATTAAGGCGATTATCTGTCGGTGTTTATCAACCCGATCAAATGGTTACCTTTGAAGATATTGATAAAGCGCTGATAAAAAATGATATAAAACCTCTTTTATTACCCATAGAATCAGGCTTGTTGCATTTACCAGACGTTCATTTATCTACTAGTTCAGCCTTTTATTTTACTAGAGGTCAAGGTGTCTTTTTATCTAAAATTAATCATTTAGGTTTGGTACGGGTCTATGATCAAGCGCAGAAATTTTTAGGCGTTGGTGAAATTTCTGAAGAAGGAAAAGTACTTCCAAAACGTTTGATGTAAAAAGGAAAGGATATTGTTTTACGTTAAAAACAAAAGTTGGTTTTATGATATCGCTATTTTGACGATTGTTATTGGAATATTTTATGCATTATTTTTAGGTTCCTACAATCTTCTAATTCCCGATGAAGGACGTTATGCAGAAGTTGTGAGAGAAATGTTAGTAACGCATGAATATCTAACACCTAAAATCAATGGCGTAGCCTTTTTAGACAAGCCTATTTTATTTTATTGGCTGCAAGTTGCGAGTGTGAAAATATTTGGGTTTAACACTTGGGCGCTACGCTTTTGGCCAGCATTGTTAGGAGTTTTCGGTTGTATTTATGCGTATATAACAACGCGATATTTATTTGGACGACGTGCCGGACTACTATCAGCTATTATTTTATCAACCTCACCACTTTATTTTGCACTTTCACACTTTGCTCATTTAGATTTAGCGCTCGCTGTTTTTATCAGTAGTAGTTTATTTTCATTTTTAATTGCACTCAATATTGAGCATACCTTTGAACGAGATTTAATGTTATGGCTTGCTTATGTGTTTGCAGGGCTTGCAGTCTTAACAAAAGGGTTAATAGGTATCGTTTTCCCTGTTATGATTGTGGGTGTTTGGATACTGTTTTTAAAACGTTGGAAGTTATTACTTCAAATGCGATTATTGAGTGGGATAATTATATTAAGTTCTATTGTTTTTCCTTGGTATTATTTAGAGCAAAAAACTAACCCATTATTTTTTCATTATTTTTTTGTTCATGAGCAGTTTGATCGATATCTAACGAATCATTTTAATGATCTACAGCCTATTTGGTATTACATTCCAGTATTAGTCGTTGGATTATTCCCCTGGATACTATTTTGGATCCAAACACTTATAAAAACCATTCAAGCCATTAAAAGAAAAGAAACGGGTTATGAGAATCGTTTGTTTTTATTATTATGGGCTTTTTTAATTTTTATATTTTTTTCTATTCCTTCTTCAAAAGCGATTGGTTATATCACTCCCACGTTGCCACCAATGGCCATTTTATTAGGGATTTATTTTAGTGAACAATGGGCGCATTTTATTTTAAAATATTTTTCTTTGAAAAAAATATTTAGTGTGTTTGCAAGTGTGATGTTTATTTTGGGGTTTACACTTGGCATTGTAATGCCTCGTTTAGATTTACCTTCAACCAAGCCATTGGCCTCGTTATTGTTACCAAGACTGAATCCAAACGATCAAGTCATGGTATATCATTATTATTATCAAGATTTACCACTTTATTTAGGGCATCCAGTTACTGTGGTTGGTCGTTGGTATGATCCCCTCATTGCAAAAGAAGATGATTGGGAAGGTCAGTTTTGGTATGGCATGCAATTTTCTGGGAATAAACCCTGGTTTATTGATGAGAATCAATTTCGTCAAATATGGTTTAGTAAAAAACGCGTTTATTTATTCATGGACGAAGGATATTATTATCAAATTGATAAGTCAAAATTGTTTCCCATGCATTGGGTTGGGAAATATCGTAGTGCGGTGGTCGTTTCGAATCATTAGGTTTATACTTATTTCGCCAAACAAAAAGTAGGGTGGATTAGGGCCGTAAGGCCCGTAATCCACCAAAACGTTTTGGTGGATTACGGGCCTTACGGCCCTAATCCACCCTACCATTCTAAGT